>DASYTA010000378.1:0-1689 GCA_036002745.1 Cyclobacteriaceae bacterium
TCCAACTAGATGCAATCAATCTTGAAAGATGGAAATTAATTATATTGCGAAGTTTTTTGTGCCAAAAATGGGTTCATTCATCGAATTTATCAAAAATTAGCATGTTGAGTTTAGAAGGTAAATGTGTATTAATTACAGGAGGAACAGGCTCCTTGGGAAAAGCCTTAACTAAAACTATACTTACTAAATGGCCTGAAGTCAGAAAACTAGTCATATTATCCAGGGACGAGCAAAAGCAGTTTGAAATGGCCCAGGAATACCCTCATACAAAATATCCACAAATTCGATTTTTTATTGGTGACGTCAGGGATTTTGAAAGATTGAAAAGGGCTTTTCGTGGTATGGACTATATTATTCATGCGGCCGCTATGAAACACGTTCCAATCGCGGAGTATAATCCAATGGAATGTGTCAAAACAAATATCAATGGAGCGGAAAATGTAATTAATGCAGCGTTAGAAACAGAAGTACAAGGAGTTGTGGCTTTATCTACCGATAAAGCTTGTGCACCCATCAATCTCTATGGGGCAACGAAATTGGCATCGGATAAACTTTTTATTGCCGCTAATAACATTAGGGGGAAAAATCCAATCAAATTTTCGGTGGTGCGCTACGGAAACGTAATGGGATCCAATGGTTCGGTCATTCCTTTTTTTTTAAAGAAAAGAAAAGATGGAATCTTGCCGATAACAGATCCCACCATGACGAGATTCAACATTTCGTTGCAAGGTGGTGTTGATATGGTTCTCCACGCACTTGAGACAGCGTGGGGTGGTGAAATTTTTATCCCAAAAATACCTTCTTATAAAATACTTGATGTCGCTGAAGCTATCGGTCCCGATTGCGAACATCGAACGGTAGGCATTAGACCTGGTGAAAAAGTGCATGAAGAAATGATTACTGCTTCTGATTCTTTTTACACCTACGACCTGGGAAAATACTTTGCAATTCTTCCTTCAACACCTCAATGGAAACTGGACGAGTTCATTCGTCATTTTAAGGCCGTAAAAGTTCCTCTTGGGTTCAGATATAATTCTGAAGAAAACACAGAGTGGGTAAGTGCAGAAGAGCTAAGGTCCTTAATAAAAGAACACGTTGACGCTAATTTTGAAATCAATGCAACCAATACCGTACGGTAAACAAAACATTACAGATGAGGACATCCGTGCAGTAACAGAGACGCTACAATCCGATTTTCTTACTCAAGGCCCAAAAATCAGAGAGTTTGAAAAAGCATTTGCTCAATATATTAATTGTCAGTACGCGGTTGCTGTTGCCAACGGTACGGCAGCGCTGCACTTATCAGCCTTAGCGCTCAACGTAAAGCCTGGTCAGAAAATAATTACCACGCCCATAACATTTGCCGCTTCCGCCAATTGTATTCGATATTGCGGAGCTGAAGTCGTATTCGCTGATATTTCCGATGATACTTACCTTTTGGACCTTGAAAAGGTAAAAGCGATGTTAGAATCTTCTCCCAAAGGAACCTATGCGGGCATAGTTTTGGTTGATTTCGCTGGCTATGCTCCTAACCTGGAATCATTTCACAACCTGGCCAATGAGCATGGCCTTTGGTTGATTGAAGATGCATGTCATTCGCCAGGTGGTTTTTTTGAAGATAGCAGAGGAAGCAACCAAAAGTGCGGCAATGGCTCCTTCGCCGACCTAGCCGTATTTTCTTTTCATCCA
>DASYTA010000379.1:0-5913 GCA_036002745.1 Cyclobacteriaceae bacterium
TGTTTGTTTATGGTCACCTTTCCAGGCTTCCCATTGAGTATCGAAGACTTGAGCCGCTTCATGCATCGATTTTTTATGAACCTGCTCAATAATTTCCCGTGTTTTCTTCGGTCCAAATTTCCTGACTTCCGGCCCGCCAAATTGATCAGGGAAACCGTCTGAACTGAAGTAAAACGAATCACCTTTGCCCAATTGGAGCCTTGTGGTAGTAAAGTTGGTTTGGTTTTTATAAATACCTCCTCCAATCGGAAATTTATTTCCTTTCACCTCATCCATTACTCCGCCTTTCATGAAGTATAAAGGCCTGTGGGCACCCGCATATTCCACTACACGATCCTCTGCATTAATTCTACAAAGCGCAATGTCCATTCCATCTTTTGTAGCTGAGTCATCCTGATCTTGACGCAAGGTTTGAGTAACACCCTCGTCAAGTAAATCTAAAATTTTACCTGGTTCTGTAATTTTCCGGCTTCTTACGATATCATTCAACAAGAAGTATCCGATCAATGAGAGAAGCGCACCTGGAACACCGTGACCTGTACAATCCACTGCAGCAATGAAGATGTCATTCTTAATTTGTACGAACCACGGGAAATCACCGCTAACCACATCACGGGGTTTGTAGAGAATAAATGAATCAGGCAATACTTTATTAATCAGCCGCGAATTAGGCAAGATGGCATTTTGAATTCGCTTGGCATAATTGATCGAGTCGTTGATCTTCTTATTCTTATTTTGAATCTCTAACTCAATCTCTTTACGTTCGGTAATATCGTGAGAAACCACCAACACCGACTCGATGTTTTTCTGCTCATCATACTCGGGAATGGCATTCACCTGCATGATTCGCTTGCCCAACGAGGTGGGGAAGTCCATCTCGGAGGATACTGTTTGCTGCGATGCATTCACCTGCTCTACAATGGAAAGCCACTGATCGAGAATAGCTGCATCCAGTTCTGATTCCTTCACTTTTTTGTTGAGGAAATGCTTCGGCGATTTGCCGGTATACGATTCAATAGTCGGGTTGATGTACGAGATTGCATCGTGCTCTAAGCGTGTAATCAAGTCAGGTGAGTTTTCCGACAAGGCCTGCATCTTACTGCGCATGCGCTGTTCTTGCTCTGCGCGTCTACGTTCAGTGATGTCGCGCGAGTTCAAGATATAACCTCGAATGGCTCGATTACTCATAAAGTTCGTACCGGTAGCTTCCAACCAGATATAGTCGCCATCTTTAGTTTGGTATTCGAACTGAACCGTCACCTTCTCATCTGGCTTTTCGCGCAGTGAAGCGAATAAACCTCTGGCAACTTCAAGACTGTTAGGATGAATTTTATCAATATCGTTTTTGCCCTGTAGTTCCTTTTGACCATAACCAAGAATAGATTCTACTGAAGGAGACACGTAACGAACGGTTCCATCTTCTTCATAAATGGTAATAACTTCAGAAGCATTCTCAAGCAGCAACTGCATACGCTTTTGAGTCTGATTTACTTCTTCTACTTGCTCCTCGAGAAGTACGTTGCTGCGTTTCAATTCCTCTTGCGTAGCCTGCATTTCTTCTGCATTCTGGCGCAACACTTCTTGCTTCTCCTGAAGTTCATTACTTAATTGTTGTGCTTCAGATAGTAGCTTGCGCGTACGTTCGTTCACTTTGATATTGAAGATTGTGCGCGCCAAAATCACGCTAAGCTCCTGCACAAATTTTACTTGTGAAGGATCAAATTTTTTCATGCCCGCAAATTCCAACAAGCCGTAAACTTCTTCATTGGTGATCAATGGCACAATGAGAATACATTTTGGCTTCTGCTCACCCAAAATCCCTGAAGTAATAGATAAATAATCATCGGGTATTTCTGTGCGCATCACTACATCTTTTTCTGCAGCAGCTTGGCCCACTAAACCTTCAGCAAAGCGGAATGTTTTTTTGAGAAATTTTTTCCGGCCGTAAGCAAAACTAGCTCTTATCTCAATCAGTATATTATGTCGATTCTCATTGTCGACATCATAGAACACTCCTTGAAGCGCCCCAATTTTTTCAGCAATAAATTTGATGATATCATCACCCAGTGCATCTAAAGTGTCATGTGCACGAAGAATTTCAGCCGCTTCGGCAACACCACGTATAATCCAGTTTCTTTCTTTTTCCTTGCGTTCATTTTCAATGAGGTCGTCACGCATGTGAATCAATGCCTGGCCTAGTGTGTCATTTTCGCTTACCGGCTGAAAATGAGAATCTAATTTTCCTTCACCGACGCTTTTTGCAAACTCAGCACTGCTCTTTAAGGTCTGAACCAAGGAATTCACTTTATCTGACATTTGGCCGAATTCGTCATTCGAACCAGTAGCAATATTTTCTGGTAAAATACCTTTGGAAACCAGGTCAAGTGTTTTACCCATATCATTTAGAGGCTGGGTAAGTGATCGCGCCAGCAACATAGCAGCTGCCCAAGCAATCAAAATAAGCGTAATGCCTCCCGCCAAGTAAAGACTGGCAAGATCTCCTCCTTGTCCTTGAATTTCTTCAGTGTCAATCTTTACAACCAGTCCCCAGCCTTGTTGACTAATTTTTCTAAAGACTTTTAAGGTCTCATTGCCTCTATAATCATCACCTATGTTGGAGCCATTCTGCCCATCCAATGCCATACGAATTTCACGGCTTACTCGGCTATTGGCCTCAAGTGGCTTTAAAAATGATCCTGGACTATTTCTTAATGGACTTACTATAATTATTTTTTGAGAAACAGGATCGACTTGAGCAATGTAGCTTTCGCCTGTAAGCCCGAGTTTTATATCGGTAATCTTTTTGTAAATGGGATCTAAACTAATTTTGAAAGCGATGATTTTATCATCGATTGTGCTGGCTCCAAATGTAAAATAGTTTTCGCCTGACTTGCGCACTGCGCTGTAGTTGATGGAAGAAGTTGTTTGGTCAAAGAAACTTTTATCCAAATTGGAAAGAATATGACCCTTTTTACTTTCAATAGTATCGGTGGTAGCAAGCACAGTTCCGTTTTTATCCGTCAGGTAAACGTCGCTAAAAGCGTAGATTTCTTTTATCGAACGAAGTGTAGCGTTAAGGGTATCAGGACCTGCGGCTAATTCTGACTTCAATTGAGTAGAACCCTGTAGAAATTTTGCTGTAGTAGCAACATGATCGAAGAAGTAGTTCAGCATTGTGGCTTGCTCGTCGGCAATTGCTGTAATGCTCAAGTTGAGTTTATCACGCTCAGCTTTTACATTAACCTGATAAGTGAGAATGGCAAATGCCAAAGCTACCACCGCTACGAGTGTAACGATTAACGCGGTAATTTTGGCTCTGATTTTTATATTTTTAAACATACGCTTTTCTTCAACTGATCTCAGCTAAAATTGAACCTGCGTCTTGCGCTTGCTTGCGATCTTCTTCGGACATCGCAGCAAACAAAGCAACCTCAACTACACCTGTAATTTCATTTTCTTTTTTCAAAGGGAAGATGAACAAGAATTTAGGGAGTGCTGCGCCAAGCCCGCTTTCAATTCTGGCAGCGTAACCCTCTGGCAATTCATCCAAATAAAGACTTTTACCAGATGCTGCCACCTGACCAACAAGTCCTTCACCAAATTCAAAAGCAGGAACTTCTTCTCCTTCGGCAAGCACTAATGCAAAACCACTTTTGAAGTCAAGTTTCTTCTTGTCTCCTTTTACACTCGCTTTGTAAAGCGCTCCTTGTCCTGCGTTTAGCTGATCACATAATAGATTTAGTCCTTGTTGCCACTTCTCTTCTTTGCTCTTTACTTTGTTAATAGCCTCTCTTAAAGAAGTCATATTGAAAGTGTCTTGGTTCTGGCTTGATCCTCTTGCGCCTTCGCCAGCCTTATCCTCGATTTTCTTATCGAGATAAACAATGATTTCCTTTTTTGATCGCTGAAGGTAATTGATAGCGGCAAAGCAAAGCGCGAGTACTAAGCCCATCACAACAAAAAGCCTAATAAAGATACCGTTAGCACGGCCGGAATCAATCATTCCACCATGATACACCAAGTCGTTTTTTAGTGTGAACAAGAAATAAGTTGTTAGTAAAACAACTAGGAAAAAACAGCCAATTACTAAACGTGTAATTTTAGCTGGATCCTTGAGGAATTGTTGTATTTGTTCAATCATCGGTATTGCTTGTCTAATTCATTCATCAAACTTACAATTTCATCCACTTTTAAAATATGGTCGATTTGTGTAAGCGCCATCGCAGCTTTTGGCATGGTATCGATCATGCACTCTGCTGGCTCTTGCACAATAGTAAGGCCTCCCTTGTCTTTAATGTGTTTCATACCCATTCCGCCATCGCGATTAGCGCCTGAAAGCAAAATACCTATCAACTTCTCACGATAAACATAGGCGGCAGTACCCAGTGTAATATCAATAGCTGGACGAGAATTATTCATCATCTCCTCCGTACTCATTGCAAAATAATTTCCAAGCTCTACAGACATATGATAATTGGAGGGAGCTAAATAGACTCCTCCCTTTTTTATTTGTTCTTTATCGTATGGTTCCACTACTGGAAACACACTTTTTATTGACAATGCTTCTACGAATCCATTGCGCACATGCTTCAGACGGTGCAAGCACATGATGATGGGCAGCGGAAAAGTCTTAGGCAACTGCGATAATATCTTTGTTATGCCCTGAAAACTACCGGCCGAACCACCTATCACAATGGCCTTATAACTATTATTTAGGTTGAACCTGTTCATTGGTCCCGCCTAATCTTTTATTTTTTTGTAAACCTTCTCCTCGTTGTTCACCACCAAAAAGCGGTTGGCTACATCACACCAAATCAACGATTCTTTCGAGCCGATGGCCAGGTATCCATATTTGAACAAGCTTTCATGAAACTTTTTGAGTACTTCATTTTGCAAAGCCTGATTGAAATAAATCATCACGTTTCGGCACAAGATCAAATCAAACTTGTTGAATACTTCACCCATCACTAAGTCATGCTTGCGAAATGTTACGTTGGCGAGCAGGCCCTTATCAAATGTTACTCTTCCATTTTCTTCCTTGCAATAATCCTTTAGCGTCCATTTACCTTCAAAACGAATGTAGTTTTTCTCGTTGAGGTCCATGTTCTTGGCGAGATATGTAGCTGATTTAGCCTTTTCGAGGATAGTGCTATCCAAGTCAGTGGCATACAGCTGCACATCATTGTGAATACCCATTTCCCTAAGCAAGATCGCCATTGAAATAACCTCTTCACCCGAAGAACAGCCGGCATGCCAGATGTTGAAGGTCTTGTGGTTTAATAAAATTCCTGGGATGATCTCATCGCGCATTACCCTCCAAAAGCTAGGGTCGCGAAACATTTCCGTTACGTTAACGGTGAGCTCATCGAGGAACTCATTTATAAAGGAGGGGGATTCTCCTAATTTTTTGATTAATGACTCAACTGAAAGGTTTTTTAGCTCCAGGATTCGCAACATCCGCCTTTTGAAGGAAGACATCGCGTAGTTTCTAAAGTCGTATCCATATTTGGTATGGATAAGCTCAGTGATTCGCTTAAGATCAGCTATATCAATGTCTTGTATCACGATTTGGGTTTTAGCGCGACTTCAAAGAAAAGCAAAAATACCCTTACCTCTGAAGTTTGATGGGTAGAATATAGTAGAAATATTACATAGGTTAACTCTACCTGAAATAGCTCAAATAGGGCCAATTTGAGCGTTAAGCATGTAGTTAACCTTTCATGATATAATAGGGTGCTTACCATGGTTGGCAACTGTTGGTTTAAATGTCAAGCGATTCTTTAGAAAAACTAAGCGGAAGGATGGAGGCTGCTGAGGGAGCTTTGATCCATTTTTTGTCAGGACCAAGCATAATTAATTCAATTGGTTTGTTTTGCCTAGACTCAAATTCCAACAGCACCTGTCTGCACGATC
>DASYTA010000380.1:0-11304 GCA_036002745.1 Cyclobacteriaceae bacterium
TAATACTATTGCGGTAATCACCGAGAGTAAGATCGGGTTTTGATTTTTTTGTGGAGTAATAGATTTGGATGACGTTGTTAGTCGCCTCTTTGTCGGTAACTGAAACGCCTTCGGATGTAGTACGACCTGGTACATCAGCATAAACACGCGGCCTTTCTTTTACGGGGTTCTTTAATTTTTCGAAATGCGCTTTTATTTTTTTCTCGGCATCGACAACATCCACATCACCCACGACAACTACAGCCATCAAATCCGGACGATACCAATCTTTATAAAACCGCTTTATTACATCGTATTTAAAATTCTTGAGGATATCTTCTTTTCCTATTGGTAATCGTTCAGCATATTTTGATCCTGCAAGCAGTTTTGGAAAGATCACTTTATTCATGCGATCGTTGGCTCCTTTGCCCAAGCGCGATTCCTCCAATACTACACCACGTTCTTTGTCAATCTCAGCATTTTCAAACGTAACGGCACTAGCCCAGTCTTCCAGAACAGTTATTCCCTTTTCAAAATTTTCAGGCTTGTCGGTGGGAATTGGCAGAATGTAAACCGTTTCATCAAAACTGGTGTAAGCGTTTAGGTCGGCTCCAAACTGAACTCCGATGGATTGTAAGAAAGAAACCAATTCATTCTTTTTGAAATGCTTGCTTCCATTGAACGCCATGTGCTCCGTAAAGTGAGCTAAGCCTTGCTGATCATCGTCTTCCATGATGGAGCCTACTTTCACTACCAGGCGCAACTCCACTTTTTTTTCCGGGCGACCGTTCTTACGGATGTAGTAAGTGAGGCCATTGGAAAGCTTGCCGATTTTTATTTCGGAAGAAACAGGAAGGGGGTCGCTTAGTTTTACCTGG
This sequence comes from Cyclobacteriaceae bacterium, assembly GCA_036002745.1. Lineage (GTDB taxonomy): Bacteria > Bacteroidota > Bacteroidia > Cytophagales > Cyclobacteriaceae > ELB16-189. The sequence continues at coordinate 858 of DASYTA010000380.1, forward strand.
GCTGAAGCAAAAACACTAATGAATAGCAGAGCTTGAACCAGCAGAGCTCTGAACCGCCTTAAGAAAATAGATTGCATGTATTTGAAATTGATTTAAAATTGGACTTAATAAAGAGATTTTAAGGGAAGGAAACAATACGCTAATTAGTAGGATTTCAATAGGTGGACAATTACGCCATAACAGAAACCATGTTCAATGCAACTTCACCCAGTTGTTGATCGCCTGTGATGGTAATTTTATTTTTTACTTCGTGTGGCCTCAAGCTTTTTGAAAATAGTTTCCAGGCAATGTCAGGATCGATGGAGATTTCTGTGGCGGGATTGGGGTTAGGGGATTTATCAATTTTCCATTTTCCGTCCACTCGACTTAAAAACCACGAGCCTCCGAGGTCAGTGGTTATTGTTAATTTAATAGTTGTAGCATTTTCTGCTTGCACATCGCGATAAGTGTGCGGCAATGCCAACATGAAGATGTCGATGAACGGATAATAGAATTCACGAGTCATCAAGCCTGGCTTATTTACTGCATCTCTGATTTGTTGCTGATGAAGGAATTTCTCTGTGTATTCACGGGCGATGTGCATCCAGTTTTTGCTTTCCGCTTCTCCGGCCCAATCTACGGCAAAAGGGCTCTTTCTAAACAGATCGAGTGACGCATAATAATCACAATACAATTTTCCTGTTGATTCATGCAGGAGAATAAGCATTGCTGGACTCACGCGTTTCATTGCTTTTACCCAATCGGCATTTAAGCCATTAAGAAAATCAACCAGCTCTTGGTAGGATTTTATATCTGCCTTCTCTCCATAATATTCATCGCGCAGCATGGAAAGAATTCTAATATTTCCATCAAGTAGATGTGCAGCAACATTTTTCACTTTCCAGAGTTTGGCGATAGTTTGTTTTTGCCACTCTTCCAGAGACAACGATTTCAATAGCTCGATAAGTTTCTTATCAAGAACCGGCAAGAGATGAACAACTTCAATAGGAGCGATTGGGGACAACATTTTACAGTGGCTATTCCAGCTAAGTGGAGACTTCAATTGTAATCTTCAATTTTGAATTTCTTTTCTTGTTGTAAAGTCTTTCCGTCAATGAGATCAACAAGTTTTAATTTTTCGCAGTTGTACAGTCCGCTGTCGATCTTTGTTACTGAAGCTTCAATCCTGACCTTTTTGTTTTCATCTTGAAGCTTTTGCCTTTTATAAATCTTAATTTGTTCATAATCCAATGTGTCAAGATAGAGTGTTATAACTGTATCTCCAGTGGTCTTTAAATAAACGTAGGGACGGTATAGCAGCTTTTTCTCCTTTAATATTTTTAATTGTTTAAGTACTTTCTTTTCCGACGAATTTGCTTTCTCAATTTTAAGTGTATCAAAGTAATTTTCATACTGCTTTACCACACTATCAGGTTGATTGTAATAATTACCAACTCTAAAGGGACTAAAGTAAAGGTCACCTGTTAGAGTGTCTGTATTGGTCTGATTACTACATCCAAAAGTCAAAACTAAAATTGCAGGGAGTAGTCTTTTCATTCGCAAGCTATTAAATGGTTATTTCAATTCGATTTCCTTCAGGATCTAAGATAACACTTTCATAATAGCCATCACCGGTTGTTCGTGGTTCGCCAATCACCTTAAGGCCATCTGACTTTAATTTTTGCGTAAGACTATCGACTGATTCTTTTGAGCCCACAGCAATGGCAATGTGAGCTATGCCCAGCATTTCCTTTTTCGAGAATTCATTCACGTGAGGTATTCGCATCAACTCGATGCGGCATCCTTCTTTCAAGTGAAGAAAGTAAGATTCGAAATTCTTTTTCTCGTTGAAATATTTCGGGCCTGCTTCCGCGGCGAAATATTTACCGTAAAAAGATTTCATCTTTTCCAGGTCATGCACCCATATGGCGAGGTGCTCGATTTTCATTTCAAATAATTCGGAAGCGCCACGTCTGCTTTTCGATCTGGATCAGGAATGGGAGAGAGGTGTTGAATTTTTAAAGGAACCACTCCAGCCCAAACGTCCATAGAATAATCTTCATCATCATCTTTCGGCCCACCTGTACGCACCTTTGCTGAAGCTTCTTTTATTTCAATCGACAAAACCATGGTTTCTTTCCATTCATTGTTGGTTGGCTTGCGCACGTCCGCCCATCGGCCAGCACAAATTTTCTCAGTAAACATTTCCAGGGCGTGATACAACTCCTTATCGTCTGTGACTAATGAAGGTTCTCCAAAAATTGCAACCGAACGATAATTCACTGAATGGTGAAAAGCAGAACGTGCTAACACCAGCCCATCCATTAATGTTGCACTGATGCACACCGAAGGTTTTTTGTCGCGAAGTTCGCGCATATAAAAACTACCCACCGATCCATGTAAATAAATTTTATCACCAACTCGAACAAATCCTGTTGGAATTTGAAAGGGTTGACCTTGATGAACATAGGCGAGCGTACAAAAAAGAGCCTCATCCAAAATCTGGTAGATCGTTTCTTTTTCGTAAACACCACGTTTTGGTAAGCGAGTGATTTTAGTTTTTTCGGTAATTGGAAATTTTTCCATTTTCAGTTCTTTCTTTTAATGATAAAACAATCGGTGTTGCGATCGAGGCCAATTTTAGGATAGTACCCAGCAGCTTTTGGAGCAGCAAGCAAGATTAATGTAGTATCTTTTTCTCCAGCCACTTGATGTGTGAGACGGATCAGTTCTTTACCAATTCCTTTATGTTGGTAAGCTTCATCAACTGCCAAGTCAGACAGGTAACAACAAAAAGAGAAGTCGCTCAATGCACGTGAAATTCCAACCAATAAATCACCATGCCATGCGGTAATAAGAATATTACCGTGAGTCAACATCATTTCAATCTTGGCTTTATCCTGTATAGGTCTGCGTTCACCCAATGTTGATCGCACGAGCAAGTCAATAAACTGCTCTACCGATATTTTTCGATCGGTGTGATAAATAATTTGATCCACAAAAAATCAGCAGCTAATCTTAGCGAACAACGTAATTCCATCCGTGAGCATCAGGTTCGATACCCATGCGAATGTCGTTTAGTTTTTTCTTGGCGCGCAATTGAAAACTATCTGGCCCTACAGGAGGAAGCTCATAGTTTCTTCCATGTATGCTGATAGACGCAATTGAACTTACTACGGCAGCAGTGCCCACTCCGAATGCTTCAGTAAGTGTTCCTTTCTTAAATCCTTCTTCAATTTCAGCGATGCTTACTCTGCGTTCTTCTTTTTCAATTCCAAGAGAACTGCTCAATGCCAAAATCGAATTTCTCGTCACACCATCCAGTAAAGAAGTTGTCAACACAGGAGTGATCAATTTTCCATTAAGAACAAACATTACGTTCATGGCTCCGGATTCGTCGATGTACTTATGCTCTTTGGCATCAGTCCATAAAACCTGATCAAATCCTTGCTTTTGCGCAAGCATAGTCGGATAGAATGCTCCACCATAGTTACCTGCACATTTTGCAAAGCCAGTTCCACCTTCAGCCGCACGAACGAATTCTTCTTCCACTTTCACTTTAACTGGTTTTGCAAAATAAGGGCCAACCGGACTTGTTAGTATGATGAACTTATATTCATCCGAGATTTTTACTCCGAGTCTTGATTCTGTTGCAAAAACAAATGGACGTATATATAACGAAGCCCCTTCCGAAGTAGGAATCCAATCTTTGTCTGCTTCAATCAATGAGGTTAAGCAATTCAAAAACATTTCTTCGCCGATCTCCGGCATACACATACGCTCGAGTGATTTGTTCAAGCGTTGTTGATGACGCTGCGGACGGAAGATGATGATCTCACCTTTTTTATTTTTGAAGGCTTTCATTCCTTCAAACACAGACTGTCCATAGTGTATTGAAAGCATGGCAGGCGACAACGCCATATCTGCGTAGGGAACAATCTTAGCTTCTTGCCATTCACCGTTTTTGTACTCCGCGACAAGCATATGATCAGAAATATGATTTCCGAAACCGAGGTTTGAAAAATCAATGGTTGATATGCGTGACTTCTTCACACGTTCAATCTGGATAGGTGCAGTCAGGACAGCCATAATTATTTAAGTTTATTGTTTTGTAAAAATACTGAGTTTGTCACTAAATGTAAATTATTTAATAGTTCACTTTACTTTGTTTCTGTAACCGTATTTCCTCATAGCATTGGCTATATCCGCAGAATTTTCATCTTTTCTTTTTTCCAGCTCTGAAATAATGTTGGTATGGTTCTTCTCGTCACGGTTTTGAGAAAGCTTATAACTAGCCTCTATTTGGTTAATGGTGATCTCAATACCGAGGATACCGCGCATTTGGGTATCCAAATACTTCTTTGCCATGGTATCTACCGAAACGGGGTGCGTAGAATTTTTTTCATACTTATTCGTAAGCTGTCTTAGCGATTCAACTAGTTCATCGCCTTCGATGGTGCGAATCTTTCCATAAACATGAACGGCTATATAGTTCCAGGTAGGTACATTTTCATGATCGTACCAGGAAGATGAAATGTAAGTATGTGGGCCAGTAAAGATGACCATGACCTCTTCGCCGTCGGGCAAAGATTTGGATTGCTTATTTCCCAGGCTAATATGTCCCCATAATTTATTGTCAGATGTCAATACGAGTGGAATATGTGTTGCCCATATTTTTTTTTCTACCTGGCTCACCAAAATACCAAAACCATTCTGGCGAATGAATTCTTTAAGCTCTTCTTGATTCTCGTTTTTAAAATGTGCTGGCGTGTACATTCTTGCTTCGGGTATTTCTATTTAATTTCATTTAAAACCTGAATGGCGATGTCAATGTCCTTGCTTTCCGTTTGCCAATTGGAGATGGCCATTCGAATAGCCGGAGTATTGTTGTAAACCGTGGGTGTAAAAAAAACTCGACCATCATCCCGCACACGCGAAAGGAAATCTTTTATTTCATTGAGGGAGATGTCCGGTTTACTAAGCGTGAAACAAACTACATTCATCCGCACTTCAGCGAGTAGTTTATAGTTGCCCGATGTAGAAATCCAATCGCCAAATTTTTTTGCCATTGCACAATTTCTTTCCACGATTTCACGATGTCCTTCTTTTCCGTAAGCCATTAGGGTAAACCAGGCTGGTAACGAACGCCACCTTCTGGAATTCTCCGGAGTGTAGTGAAAGAAATCAGGACTCTGTGTCGGGTCACCTAAATAAATGGCACTGTTTTGAAATACCTTTAATTGTAAATCTTTATGACGAGTGAATTGCATCGCCGCATCATACGGAACGTTCAGCCACTTATGTGCGTCAACGCAAATAGAATCCGCTTGATTAATACCTTCAACCAAATGTTTGAATTTTTCTGATAGTGCAGCAAAACCTCCGAAAGCTGCATCAACATGAAGCCAGAAATTATATTTTGATTTTAACTGACTGATCGCACGAATGTCATCGAAATCAACTGTGTTGACCGTACCTGCATTAGCGATCAAGATTATGGGGTTTTCTGGATTGGCTTTCAAAAAATCTTCAAGTGAATTTAAATCAATCGCTTCACGGTTGGGCAACGTTGGAATTTTAGTGAGTGACTTTCTTCCAAGCCCAAGCATTGAAAGCGATTTGAAAATACTTGAATGAGCAGCGCTGCTTACAATTTTTATTTTGGAAAGATTGGTCAACCCTGTCTCGCTGAAATCAAATCCTAATTTTTCTCCCGCCCACTGACGCGCTAGTGAAAGGCCAACAAAATTGGAAACGGTTGCTCCTGTTGTAAACGAACCAAAATGATTTTCATCCAAACCAAAAATCTGTCGCAAGAAATTAATAGTCTGTCTTTCCAATTGCGGAGCGATGGAATCATTGCTTCCACAATTGTTTTGATCGTAAGAGCTCACGAGCCAGTCTCCGGCGATAGCAGCGGGAGTGGAGCCACCAGTTACAAATCCGAAGTAACGCGGCCCGGCACTATTAGTAATTAAATGAGCATAATTTTCTCGAAAGAACTGCAAAGTCTTTTCTGCGCCCATTCCTTTTTCGGGCATTGCGGGCATCTCAATATTTTTTACAAAACGACCCGGAGCAAAGTCGTCTTGTATTTTAAAATATTCTTCCGCTAGCGCCTGAGTTTGGCTCAGCACCTTTGAGAGATTCTTATAATCGTTTTGTAAAAGAGAGTTCATATTAGTTCGTATCGATCAATCTTCTGTGATAATTTATTTGTCCGAGGTGATACCCTAAGTGACTCGACAAATGAAATAGAAAATATCCTGTAGAAGTTTTCTCTTTTAATACCAACAACGGATATTCTTCTTCCAGCTCTTCATCAGCCATCGACTTCATTACTTTGTCAAGCATGGTAATCGTGTTTTCCACCATAGTCACCAATTCTTTTTGGGGCACACCTTTTTGTGAGAATTCCAGATCGCGGTTTCGGATGTAGCCAGTCTTACCGATTGTGGCACCAAAGTAAGTATTGAGGTTGCCTACTAGATGTAAGCAAAGATTTCCTGCTGAGTTGGCAATATTCTTTTCAATCTTCCAAATATTGGATTCGCTTTTATAGAGACCGATTTCTTCTTTCAATTTTTGGAGATCTTTCAGAAATACTTTTCTTAATTCATCTACTAATGTCATTGGTTTGGATTTAAGATTTAGTTGATAATAGTTGGTTTGTGGTGAACTGGGAAGTTCACAGATCTCGCAATGAAGCACAACTTTTCAGCTTGCTCATGAAGTTCAAGTGCTTTAGCATTCATCGAACTGTCTTTCACTTTGACTACAGGATTAAGGGTTGTTTCTGTTAGCTGTCCACTTCCGTCAGGGTTTTCAACCATAGTTCCAGTGGCATTGTCGTTGTATTCGAGAACTATGACTTTATTAACGGCACATAAATGCAAGTAGGAGAGCATGTGACAAGTAGATAATGCTGCCACCAGCATTTCTTCAGGATTGTAGCGCGTCTTGTCTCCGCGAAAATGTGGATCGGATGAACCTTGTATATCCGGCTTGTTTTCGGCAGATATTATATGATTGCGAGTGTATGAACGATAATCGGATGTACCAGTTCCTAAGTTTCCGGTCCACTCAATTTTTAAAGCGTAGTGGTGTTCTTTGTTCATGATTAATGAAATGTTTGTATGATTTGAGTTATAGTGGCAAGGTGATGATCATCGTGTTCGGCAACAAACAGGAAATGATCCATCATCCTCATGGGAGTTTTTAAGCGTGGATGAAGTGCACTGAGATAAATTTCTTTCTCAGTCAATAACTCTAGTCTTCTCACTGTCAATTGTCGATCGCTCCGAAATGTTTCTAGTAGACCCTTCAAGCTAATTGCATTATGATTAGCCTGATGCGTTTTTGTATTCGACAAATCTGCTGTGCGTAAGAAAGTTTCTTTGTTTAAAATGTCCTCCAATCTTCCCATCCATAAAGGTTCTAAGTCGATCAAGTGACCAACATTTTCTTTAATTGACCAAGCTCCGTCTACTTTCGCAGTTAAAATATTCTCAGCTACCCCTTGAATTTTCTCTTCCAATCGTGCGGGTGCTCCGCGCAAACGCTCGATAATGGATGGGAAGATATTCTGCTCAGCGCTGAAGTCAAATTTCCGGTCAAACCATTTTGTTTGTTGCGCACTCATTTGTTCAGTGTATAATCGAGTATCTCATTAATCTTTACTAAATGATGGTCATCATGCTCGGCATCAAACCACGCAAGATCTACCGGAGTCATCGGCACTTTCAATCTCGGATGAAGCGATGACATTTTTAATTGCTCCTCAGAAAGTGTTTTGTATTTCTTGAGATTGCTTAATCTGGTCTTTCTTAAAAAATCGAGAACTTTTTCTACTGGCCAGGGATTAAAATCTTGAGGTTCAAATACCGCAGGAGATAACACAGCGACACCTGAAGTCATTTCGGTGAGACGTTTGTTACCCACTTCATCAACTTCTGCCAGGTGACCAATATTTTCTTTGATTGACCACTTACCTTCTAATTTTCTGGAAAGAATTTTTTCGTCGATTCCTCTTACTTTTTGCTCGAGCCGAATGATGGTTCCCTGCAATCTTTCCAAAAAGAAGGGAAGCATTTCAGGAGCGTATCCAAATTTCAGATTTCGTTCAAACCAGGGAAGTGCCATTATAGTTGACAGTTATTTGTTATTAGTGATAACTATTTTCTAATTATTATTTTTAATAAAATCAATCATTGCTTTCGCGAAAGCTTGCGCTGATCCATTTTCTTTTTCAAGGAACAACATCGGTTCTATTAACTCTAATTCCATCAACACAAATTTGTTTTCCGAGACGATACCGTCTACGCGCGCATAGAGTAAAGGCTCTTCAATTAGGTTAAGAATTTTTTCTGCTTGTGCCAACGCGAATGACGGTGGCGCAGTATGCGTGGCGCTACCACCAAAATCATTTTGAACGCGAAAGTCTTTTTTCGCAGGTTGCTTGATTACCGCGTGACTGAATTTCTTATCGAAGAAAATCAAAGACCACTCGCCTTCTTCTTGCACTTCGGTCATAAACTTTTGTACAAGCATGTCCGCATCAGCGAGCAACTGCTCAAATTTTTGTTGTTGCTGGCTTGCTTCTTCTTTTGAAACTAAAAACGTGTTGAAAGCAGTTGCTGAGATAGCTGGCTTCACAACGGCTTTTTTCCAACTTCTTTCATTCATTAATGATGAAAGAATGGCTTTGCTTCCTTTGTTTAACCAAATTGTTTCTGGCAATGAAACACCTTTTGCTTCAAGATCTTTTAAATAACCCTTGTGAAGATTCCAACGCGCAATTTTTAAAGGATTGAACATTTTCACTTTCTGCTTTTCCATTTGATCAATCCATTCCATAAATTTTTCCGGATGCAAGTGGTAGTTCCAGCACGAGCGGATCACGACTAGGTCAAATGAATTCCAGGTAGCAGTATCCACATCCCACGGCAGTGGTTGTACTTCTGCACCTGCCGATTTTAATAGATCAACGGCAGCAACATCATTGCCTGCAAAATCAGGCTTTACTGAACTCGTAACGAAAGCAATTTTCTTCTGCATCAATTTTATGCTTTTGCTTTAATCTAATTTCAACTCCATTTTTATATCACTTCTCTTATAGGGACCGTCCAGTGGAATTTCCTTGAATCCCAGTTTCCTGTACATCGCGATCGCCGTTTCTAATTTAGTATTTGAATAAAGGATAATTCTTTTTGCTCCAGCTTCTTTCGACCATTTGATAGCAGCCTCTGCAATCGCCTTTCCAATTTTCTTCCCTTGGAATTTATCATCCACAGCCATCTTGGTAAACTCATACGTTCCTGGCTCAACAAATTTTACTGCAGCCGTGCCTGCGATTTCTTTGTTGTACGTTCCCATGAAAATGGTTCCGCCATGTTCAATAATGTGTTCATCCGGATGTTGCAGTACGGCAACGTCGATGGGCTCCATCCAAAAATATTTTTCAATCCAGTGGCGATTCAATTTTTCAAACCACGGCTGATGCTCAGGTTGGTACCTTAAGATTTCGACAGCTGCGTTTTCCATAGATTTTTTAATTGGTAGCCGCGGTTCACCAAATAAATACCAACCAAAGTAATTACTATGGCTATCAATATTCTTGCGTTTAGCCTCTCATTTAAGATTACCCAACCAAGAATCACTGCAATTACGGGATTAACGTAAGCATATAATGAAACGATTGTCATGGGTAGCTTGCCGATGGCATAGAAGTAACACGCGTATGCAGCGACCGAACCAATGAGTGTAAGATAGAAAAGTGAGAACAGAATCTGAGAACTCCACTTTATGGTTGCGTAATCATCAAACAAAAGGCTGAGCGGAATTAGAAACAATCCACCAAAAAACATTTGCAATCCTGCATTCATAAACGGATCGGTACTGGTGCTTCTTTTTTTCATCCACACGGTGCCGATTGCCCAACTTAAGTTGGCTAAGAATATCGCGATGATGCTGTTGGTGTATTCGGGCTTATAAAATTCTACAAGGTGTTCACTGAAGATCAAGAGTATGCCACCTAATCCAAGCAGCAAACCAAAAATGATTAGCGGTGTTGGTCGTTCTTCTTTATTGGCGAAAAGATTAATAAGTATGGTCCAGATCGGCATCATCGAACAAATAACGGCAGCCACTCCACTCGATACATTTACTTCAGCCCAACCTACAATGCTCACGCCAAGGGTACACATCATCAGTCCACCAACCATCTGATCTCTTAAAATTTTTCCTGATGGGATTTTCTTTCCAAGAAATAGCATGATCACTATGAGAATAGGGCCAGCCATTGAAAAACGCAATGCAGAAAACAGAAATGCAGGGAACTGTGTTACACCTACTCGCAAAGCAAGATAGGTGGTGCCCCACAAGATGCACACAGCGCCAAGAGCAAGATACGGTACTAGGTTTTTGTTCGTGTTCATTGTAAAAAATTAAAACTTCCAAAGGTTCTCAT
>DASYTA010000381.1:0-3664 GCA_036002745.1 Cyclobacteriaceae bacterium
ATTTACTGCTTCTTCTACGAAATGTTTGTCTGCTTTCGCACCGTCTCTGCTATTGTTGTCGATAGCGCCAATGTAAGCCACTTTCAATCCATCAGAAGTTTTGCTGAGAACAAAAGTGTGCGGCGTATTGGTCGGGTTAAATTTTCTCACAACATCTTGTGATTGGTCGTACAAATAAGGAAAATCGTATCCATGCTCTTTAGCATGCTTTTGCATTGCATCGAATGATTCTTCAGCAACTACTTCAGCAGAATTAGGATTGATCAAAACAACAGGAAATCCTTGTGAAGCATACTTCTTATTCAAAGCAATAATTCTGGAATTGTAAGCACGAGACATTGGGCACGTGTTGCAATCAAAAATGACAATGAACCCCTTTGCACCGGAGAAATCTGCAAGCGAGACCATCTTGCCATCCACATTTTTCAATTTAAAATCGGGGACAGCATCACCAACTTGATAACCATCACTTACCGGACGGGCCGCCAAACTAGCCAGGCCAACTGCGAATAATAGAATTAACTTTTTCATACTTTCTTTTTATTTGTCTACTAATTTAATCTCAAATGGTATTTTTTTATAGGGCCTCTCTGTTGCATAAACTCTAACGGAGGCAATTTTATCGATCACTTCAATTCCCTCCACCACTTCTCCAAAAACGGTGTACTGCATATCCAACGACATCTCTCCTCCTGTTGTTGTGTATAGCTTTCGTTGCTCAGCCGATGTTTTTATACCTATGTTTTTTTCTTCCTCATCATATTCCCAATCCGCATATTTATTTCCATGTACAATATAAAACTCTGTTGACGAAGATTCTTTCTTGGGATTATTATCACTAGACCTTGCCATTGCTAGTGCTCCTTTTTTATGAAAGAATTTTGGGCTGATTTCCGCGGGAATAGTATACTCAAGCTTTTTCATAGGAACTCCCCCTTGCACCACAAAGTTCTGTACGATTCGATAGAACTCAGGTTGATCATAATATCCATCTTTGATAAGCTTTATGAAATTAGCACGGTGCAATGGAGTTTCATCGTATAGTCGGAGGCGAATATTACCGTCCTTGGTTTCAATTATAACATCCTTTTCGGGGTTTTCTTTTCCATACTGAAGTAAAATTTCACGTTTATTTTCATTGGTAATAGGAATTGCTTCCTTTTTACCACATCTCTGAAAAACAAGACATGACAGTGCAAAAAGGATCAAATGGTGAATTTTCATTTTGAGACTTCTTGAATAAGCTTTTCCAAATCGCCTTCTTTCAATTCACCTTGGATAAATTTTCTTTTGCCGGAATTTGGATTAACCACCAAGGTGGAAGGAAGTGCGCCTGACCAGCTTTTATCAATTTTCTCAATCCAATCATTTGGATTTTCTTCAGCAAGAATCACCACTTGAGAAAGAATTTTTTTCCGCTCAATGAATTTTTTCACTTTCGCGGGGTCTGGATCAAGATCATAATCCATGCTTACCAGAATAACCTTACTGTTTTTATCCTCTTGGTTCAACTTTTCAAAAAGCGGCATCTCTTTAACACATGGAGCGCACCAGGTAGCCCAAAAGTTGATCACCTTAACTGGACCAGGTTGCTGAATTAACTTTTGCAACTCTGGCAACTTGACTAAATCCTGGCTAAACAGAGCAAACGGAAAAGCCAAGAATGGAAATAAGAAAAAAAGTTTTCGAAGCATAGTTTTCACGAATTCAAAGTAGAGAACTGCAAAACAAAAGACGACAAATAATGTTTCAAAAACTTTACTATAAATATTTCAATAGAGCAAATTCGCTAATGTAAGTTTGGTGAAATAAAGACATTAAAATGTTTAAGTTCAGGTACTTAGATAATGCTTATAAAGATTTCCACATGAATCCACATTTATCAACATTAGGAGAATGTTACTATTTAATTTACTGATTTTCAACATTTTAAATACACAATTATCAATCCATGGTTTGTGGACAACTATTGACAACTACGATCGCACTACAAAATGACCACCTTTCTGTAAACGGCAGAAAATCAGTACCGTAAAGGATTCATGGTTATATTTTTTACTTTTCAGGATGACTTCCAGGATTCAAAAAATCTTCAACATTAAGTATCCAATTGTCCAGGCAGGAATGGTTTGGTGTAGTGGCTGGAGGCTTGCTTCGGCAGTCAGTAATGCCGGTGGACTTGGGCTAATTGGATCGGGCTCCATGCATCCAGACACGTTGCGAGAACACATTCAAAAGTGTAGAAGAGCAACGCAAAATTCCTTTGGCGTAAATGTGCCTCTTCTTTACCCTGAGATTGAAAAAATTATTGCTGTGATTGTGGAGGAGAACGTGAAGATTGTCTTTACCTCAGCAGGTAATCCTATTACTTGGACGGGATTTTTGAAAGAAAGAGGAATTACTGTGGTTCATGTCGTTTCAAATACAAAGTTTGCTCGCAAAAGTGTGGAAGCAGGAGTAGATGCGATTGTGGCGGAAGGATTTGAAGCAGGTGGGCACAATGGTAGAGAAGAGACGACGACTCTGTGTCTTTTACCTTTGGTGAGAGATATTGTTGAGGTTCCCCTATTGGCGGCTGGCGGAATTGGAAGCGGACGTGCGATGCTTGCTGCTGAAGCACTCGGTGCCGATGGTGTGCAGATCGGTACACGATTCGCAGCAAGTCTGGAATCATCAGCTCACAAAAATTTTAAAAACAGACTTGTGAATTTGGCTGAGGGAGAAACAGTTCTTACTATGAAGCAACTAACACCAGTGCGATTAGTTAAGAACAAGTTTTATCAGAGAATTGCCGAGGCAGAAACGCAAGGATCACCAGCGGAAGAGTTGAAAAAAATTCTTGGAAAAGGCCGGGCGCGGCAGGGAATTTTTGAAGGTGATTTGGATGAAGGTGAATTAGAAATCGGCCAGGCAGCCTCTTATGTTAAGTCTATTAAACCAGCTTCTGAAATTTTAATGGAAGTATGGAACGAATATTTGTCAGCTAAGGAAGCTCTATTAAAGACTATTTAAAAGCTAAAGTAAGGACAGGAGATTTAGCTGAGACTTCGATAGATTTTCCTTCAACCGTTGTCTTATAGACGTTTTCGTACCATGTTATGTAATGTTGATATTGGAGGCAATCATTCAAAAGTGATTCATCCTTTAAAATATTGATAATCAATTTGTGATTGAGCGATTTATAAAGATGGTCTTTTTGATCAGCGGGCAGGGCGGAAATGCGAATGTATTCGATGCCTTTATAAATTTCTGACGGTACCCTCATGTTATTGCCCAATTTGAAACACTTAATGAGTTGTACCACTCCGTTGTAACCAGATTTTTGCAATTAAAAAAATGTTATCGATTTAGATGTGTGAAAAACCACCACTCAACCCAATTTCACGTTAGAGACAAAAAAATTTAGACATGATTTCAAATCAAAAAAAGAAATTTTCCCTCTCTGGTAATTCAATTTATCTCAATGGAGCTTATATGTCGCCATTGTTGAAGGAAGTAGAGAAAGCTGGTATGGAAGGCATCAAGAGAAAAAGAAATCCTGGAAATCTTTCAGCTGAAGATTTCTTTACTGGAACTCCAAAATTAAGAGATGAATTTGCCAAATTGATTAACACTAAAGAGGTATCTCGAATAGTAACAGTTCCATCCGTTTCTTACGGTTTGG
>DASYTA010000382.1:0-2865 GCA_036002745.1 Cyclobacteriaceae bacterium
TCTAAAATATCCGGTTTCAACTCCGAGACTGAGGAAATATTCAGGTTCCCACATGAATCTTCCAACAACGGAGTAGCCCAATTCATTCACTCCTTGCTTTCCTACTACTAGGTTGTTGAAATAATAACTTGGTCCGATTCCTCCATAGACAGTAAAATGCCTATCCTTTTTTTCATGAGCATTTTTATCCTGCGCTGTTGACTGGAGTATCGAACAACACATTAATATTCCAATGAATATTTTAGCCGTACGCGGTATGAGGAGCACACTATACATTTTCATGCTTTAAAACATGGTATAATAATTATACACAACGTAAGCAGGATAGTCAGTTATAAAACCATCAAACTTTCCATTTTTCAAATAGTCTCTGATAATACCTTTACTATTCAGCGTCCAACTGATCACCTTAATATTATTGGCATGTGCTTTCTCAACATCTGGTAGCAATAGACCTTCGGAATAACGCGGGCCAAAAAAATTGCTCTTATTTTCAATAGCCTTATCCACGCTTTGCTCGCACAATGTTGGTAGTGGATTAGCTTGTAGTCCGTAACTAGGATTGTTTTTAAAATCCTGAATAACATCGTCGGAAGGCATGCCAGCAAAAATAGTGATGTTCCTGTTTTTAGTTGCCGCTTTTGCATAGGCATTTCGAACGATCGGCTCGAGATATTTAAAAATATTGGGGTTGCCTTTAATATCCATCCAAAGATATTTTAGAGTTGTGGAGTCAACAAAAGCATTCACTACTTGCTCAACCGATGGAAGTTTTTGTCCGTCAATTAAACGAAGATGTTCTGTTATAAATTTAAAATTGTATTGATCCCAATTTCCCGACAGCGGACCTTTCTGAGTTAAACGAACATTAATAGTAGGATCATGAATACAGATGGGCACATTGTCTTTGGTCATGCGAACATCAAACTCCAATCCAGTTACACCATAATCTTCATCGTTCAATACTCCTCCCAAAGAATTTTCCGCAAAGGGCGGATTTGCTGTTGTCTGTACTCCGTGGTGAGCAAAGACCATGAACTCATGCGTGGTTGCGTATTGTGAAAAAGATCTGTCATATTTCAGTGAAAGACTTGTTCCTGAAGAACTGCCGTGCAAAAATTCTCCTTCTAATTTTAGATTGGAAATAATACCATTCAACAAATCGGTTGCGCCATTAGCTGCTGACATGGCAAAATAAATATTGCCCTGTTCTGTTGTTTCAGAGTATCTCCAGAAACCGGAGAACTGAATCGACCCATCAACAGGATTCAATCCATACTTCAAGATGATAAAGATTCCGTCTTTGTTGCTGAAGAATGACACCTTGAATTTCGAAACTTTGCAAACGAATTGTTTTCCTAAATTGTCGCCTCCGTCCTCTTGAACATAAATTCCTTCCATTTTCTTCATCACACTTCCGTCGATAAATGTAGTGCCACTTAAATTAGCGTCTGAATTTTTTGGAGGGAGTGTAATCTCACTTTTGGAGCAAGAGATCACCAGGATCAAAAAAACAGAAATGAATGAACTCCAATATTTCATATACAAACGCATTAAAAATTTAAACCGACTTGAATCTCTGGAATAAAATATCGGTAGCTATTCACAGGCAGAGCGGGCCATGCGATAATGTGATACCGGAAATAATTCATTTTCAATCCCAACGACATTACTCTGTTTTTAGTTAAACGTTGTTCAAAGCTTCCGGTAACGCTGTAACCGTTCATGAAAGGATCAGGAGAAGGCACTGTGTTTCCGCCCTCACTTAAATAAAGTGCTGTGGTATAATATAAATCGCCTCTCAACGTGACTGCAGTATGCGCAAAGTTATAACCAACAGTGACTGAAGGTTGTTGTTCCCACCCGGTTAAAACAGTGTTGAATCCAAACGATTTCAAAAAACCTAAGTTATAGGCAACTTGATAGCCAACACCAAAATGAAAATTATTTACCGTGTGATTCCAAAAAGGCCCAATGTTAAATCGATTTGAAATAATTAATGTTGAAAGGCCTCCTTGAATATTAAACCCTTTTGGCAAGGTGTATTTTCCGGTATAATTAAACATGGGTGCTTTCACCATGTCAAGCGTCCAATCCACGGGAGGGATGACATAGAAAATAGCAATTTGATGAGAGTATTTCCCAGCAGGAAGAGGTTGAGGTAGTAAGAAACTTTGAGTTTTAATATCAAACTCTTGAACACTGTCTTTTTTCTGAGCATCAATTTTATGCAAAGGCCCCAACAGTAAAATAATCATAGCCACACCGAGGTGAGTAATTTTTATTTCGGAACGACTTATGATTTTATTTTTCATCCACTTAGTCTTCAAGTGCTATACTAAAATAAATATAGGAATTTAAATCGACGCTAAAAATAAGGGCAAGCTGAATTGCAATTAGCTCTTACTGGTCTTTGATTTCTTTTTTCTTCAATGCCTTGCCTCTTCCAATAGGTATACCTACAACAATGTAGAGCGAGCGATTGTATTGTCCTGGTTGCACTCCTGATTTCGTTATATCAGCGAGACCATAATAATATCGCATCGAAAAATTCATGCCCATACCTTTCATGAGCTTGTAATTTATCGCTGCAGTAGCGCCAGCATCAAGTCTTCGGTATTGATCGAGAATATCCACTTGGTAACTGAGTTTACTTCCATTTACATCGGCATTGAATTTGTCAAATGCTTTGTAGAGTAATCCAAGCATGATTCCTCCATCCAAAGAAAAATGATTTTTGAAATTGTACTTCGCTGTCACGGGAACATTGAAGTATCGAAAATTTCTCTCCACAGATCCTGTAGCAAAAAGTTTGTCGAGATCAGGATCATTGAGCGAATAGGGTGGAAGTCCTTCAGCACCCAA
>DASYTA010000383.1:0-6455 GCA_036002745.1 Cyclobacteriaceae bacterium
TTTTCTTGAAGCTCTCTCAGACCAGGTGTATTGGGCGAACTTACATTCACCACAAAATAATCCACGTAAGGATACAGTGCTTCAAAGCAATAGTTATAGTCATCTACTGCTTTTTCATTCGGAGTGATTTTATTCTTTCCAATATTTCCGCCTACGATCACATTTGATTTTCTTTTCTTCAATCGTTCAACTGCTGCAATCACACCCTGGTTATTAAACCCCATTCGATTGATCAACGCTTGATCTTCCGGCAGTCGAAACAATCGCGGCTTGTCATTGCCGGCTTGTGGTTGAGGAGTGAGTGTTCCAATTTCTATAAATCCGAAACCGAGGCAAGCCAATTCGTCAATAAGCTTTGCGTCTTTGTCAAGACCTGCAGCAAGACCTACTGGATTTTTGAATTTGATACCAAAAAGTTCGCGTTCCAGTTCCGGATGATCGAACGAATAGAACACGTGCAATAGGCTCTTCATCAATGGAATCGACCCAACGAATTTCAAAAACGAAAAAGTAAAGTGGTGAATTTTTTCAGGATCGAACGAAAAGAGAATTGGGCGAATGAGCAGTTTGTACATAGTTGCATCAAAGGTAACACAGTACGTCAACGTTCTTGTCTTCACAAACTAAAAAATTGTAGATTGTATTGAATAAAAATCTTACAAATGAAAACGACCTGCACACTCCTGCTTCTCCTGGCATCTGTTTATTCTTTCGGTCAAGTCATTACCGGCAGCGTGTTTGTTGACACTAACAGCAATGGTTTGAAAGACAAAAGTGAAGAGGGAATTAAAGGAGTGGTGGTTTCCGATCAGGTTAACACCGCCACAACCGATGTTAACGGAGCGTATCAACTCAAAGCGCAAGGCTATGGTTTTGTATTCATCAGTCTGCCGAGCGGATACAAGTCATTAAAAAGTAATTGGCAAAAGATTTCAGGTAATTCAACAATAGATTTTCCGCTAGCAAAAACTTCCTCCTCCCAAGAATTCAAATTCATTCATGCATCGGATACGCACATCAGTGAAAAAAGTATTGATCGTATGGAAAAACTACGTGCGATCGTTGAGCAAGTGAAACCAGATTTTGTAATCATCACCGGCGATCTTGTTCGGGATGCGCTTCGTGTTTCAGAAAAAGAAGCCACCGGTTACTATGAACTTTATGTAAAAGAAATTCAAAAGTTTGCGGTGCCGGTGTGGAGTGTTCCGGGCAATCATGAAAATTTTGGAATCGAACGACATCTTTCATTGGTAAGTCCATCGCATCCACTCTATGGAAAGAAAATGTATCATCATTATCTTGGACCGAATTATTACTCCTTTAATTATGGGGGCGTTCATTTTATCGGTCTCGATGATGTAGACTTTGAAGATTTGTGGTATTATGGGCATGTTGATTCCACACAAGTAGCCTGGATGAAAAAAGATCTCGCCACAGTTTCTTCTGGCACTCCGATTATTACTTTCAATCACATTCCATTTTTCTCTGGCGGATTGAGTTTAACAACGTTTACCGAATCTGGATTGTCGCGCACACTTGAACGCGAGAAAGGAGTTTTGCAATTCCGTCACACTGTTTCCAATGCTCATGAATTAATTTCTATTCTCGATAAGTATAATTACCCTATTGCTTTATCAGGGCATTACCATGCACGACAAGTGTTTTGGTATGAAAGCGAAGGACAGAAAATAAGATATGAACAAGCAAGCGCAGTGATCGGCTCGTCGGAAGAAGGTGAAATTAAAATTCCTTCAGGAGTAACTTTATATTCTGTGAAAGATGGGAAAATTTCTGAAGGGCAGTTTATACCGTTAGATAAGAGATAAAGACTCAGTATTCGGCCAGGGATAGCAGCGAAAAGCCCGAAGTGCTGGGGGCATTGAGTGAGGTCGGACTTGTAGCGAAAAGCCCGGCGCCAATAGCTAGTGCGTTGTCATACGCGCATCGGGGGGCCGCCAAATCATTACAATCTGTTATAGTTCTATTCTTTGTTTCAATGAGGATCGGCCGCATTAATTTCAGTACCTTTGCCGCTCATTTTTTAGTGCCATGATTTCAGTTAATAATCTCTCTCTTCAGTTTGGAAAGCGCGTTCTCTTCGATCAAGTGAACCTCAAGTTTGCCGATGGCAATTGCTATGGTGTAATTGGTGCGAATGGAGCGGGTAAATCGACTTTTTTGAAAATTTTATCAGGTGAGATTGACCCGACTGCTGGGCAAGTTGCACTTGAACCAGGAAAACGTATGGCGGTGCTTCGTCAGAATCACTTTGAGTTTGATGAGGTGCCTGTGCTTGATACAGTGATTATGGGCCACTCCAAACTATGGACGCTCATGCAGGAGAAAGATGCGATTTATGCCAAGCCTGATTTTTCAGAAGAAGACGGAATTCGCGCCTCTGAACTGGAACACGATTTCAGTGAAATGAATGGATGGAATGCACAATCGGATGCCGCTGCATTGCTAAGCAACCTCGGCATCACCGAAGACTTGCATTATTTGCATGTGCGTGAGTTGAGCGGAAATCAAAAGGTGCGAGTACTTCTTGCTCAAGCGATTTTTGGAAATCCTGACCTGTTAATTCTGGATGAACCAACCAATGATTTGGATATTCACACGATCACCTGGCTGGAAGATTTTTTATTGGAATTTAAAAACACCGTGATTGTCGTATCTCACGATCGTCACTTTTTGGATACCGTTTGCACACACGTTGTGGATATCGATTTCAAAGCAATAAAATTATATACCGGAAATTATTCGTTCTGGTACGAGTCGAGTCAGTTGGCATTGAGTCAACGTGCCTCGGCTAACAAGAAAGCGGAAGAAAAGAAAAAAGAACTTACTGAATTCATTTTGCGCTTCAGTGCTAATGTTTCTAAATCACGACAAGCAACAAGTCGCAGAAAATTGCTGGAAAAAATTACAGTGGACGATATTCAACCTTCATCGAGAAAATATCCCGCAATCATCTTTACACAAAACAGAGTTGCCGGTGACCAAATTTTGCATGTAGAAAATCTGAGTAAGAAGTTGGGCGATAATCAATTGTTCAAAAATCTTGAATTCTTTGTAAACAAGGGAGACAAGATTGCAGTGTTAAGCAAGGATAGTTTAGCGATCACCACATTATTTCAAATTTTGGCTGGTGAAGTTAAGCCCGACAAAGGCGAGTTTAAATTCGGGCAAACGATCACCACGGCTTACCTACCAAACGATAACAGCGCCTATTTTAAATCCGACGATAATTTAGTCGACTGGCTTCGTCAATTCTCGGAAGACAAAGATGAGTCTTACGTTCGTGGGTTTCTTGGCAAAATGCTTTTCTCAGGAGAAGAAGTCTTTAAAAAGTGTAGTGTGTTGTCGGGTGGGGAGAAAGTTCGATGCATGGTGTCGCGTGCTATGCTTGCGGGTGCTAACTTTTTAATTTTAGACGAACCTACTAACCACTTAGATCTGGAATCAATTCAGGCATTTAATAATGGTTTAAAAGATTTTCCTGGCACTGTTATTTTCACATCACATGATCATGAGTTCATGCAAACGGTTGCCAATCGCGTGATTGAAATCGGACCGAATGGATTCGTTGACAAGTTGATGACATTTGATGAATACATTTCCAATGAAAAAGTGATAGAACAGGCTGGCGCGCTGTACGCGTAGTTTCGTAATCCTATTAGCTTTCTGTACCCGCCCAACTCCATTCATCAAATATTTCTTTTTCGGGAGTTAGCAAAATTTCTCATTGCAGATTCTAAACATCTGTCTTATGATCCGCGTCGTTTATTTTTTTGCCTTTGTAGCAATCTGTCACATTGCTACTGCACAAACTTCTACTCTTCCAACTCCAAAAGAGCATTTCGGTTTTTCGATTGGAGATGATTATAATCTCGCCACTTACACGCAAACCGAAGCCTACTTCAGAAAACTGGCTGTGTCTGATCGCATGAAGTTGGTAGACATCGGCCTGACCGAAGAAGGAAGACATCAACTCATGCTCATCGTTACTTCTCCGGAGAATCACAAAAAACTGGATCGTTACAAAGAAATATCCACCACAATGGCTCGTGCTGAAGGTGTGAGCGATGATCAAGCAAAAGCAATGGCCGCAGAAGGCAAAGCTGTGGTTTGGATTGATGGCGGGCTTCACGCAACTGAAACTGTCGGCGCAAGTCAATTAATTGAAACGGCTTATGAATTGATTACGCGAACTGATCCGGAAACTCTAAGAATACTTGATAAGGTTGTGATTCTTTTTACGCATGCAAATCCTGACGGCCAAGAGTTGGTGTCAAGCTGGTATATGCGTAACCCTGTTCCTGAAAAACGAACGATGGATAACTTGCCAAGGCTCTATCAAAAATATATTGGTCATGATAATAACCGCGACTTCTTTATCATGAACATGAAAGAGACGCAAAACATGGGGCGACAGTTATTTGTTGAGTGGATTCCTCAGATCATGTACAATCACCATCAAAATGGTCCTGGTGGTTCTGTGGTAGCGGGTCCTCCATATCGCGATCCATTTAATTATGTATTTGATCCAGGCATGATCACAGGCATTGATGGCGTTGGAGCCGCGATGATTAACCGATTGAATCTTGAAAACAAACCTGGCTACACAAGGTTAGGCGGTTCAGTTTTTTCTACTTGGTATAATGGAGGATTAAGAACTACAACACACTTTCACAACATGATTGGTCTGTTGACTGAAATTGTCGGTAGCCCAACACCGGCAGAGATTCCGCTTGTTGCCTCGCGTCTCATTCCCAACAACAACACACCTAATCCGGTTACTCCACAAAAGTGGCATTACAAACAATCCATTGATTATTCATTGTCGCTTAATTATGCAGTGTTAGATTATGCCGCTCGCAATAGCGATCATCTGCTCTACAGTATTTACCGCATGGGAAAAAATTCAATCGAAAAAGGAAGTGCAGATTATTGGACACCTTACCCAAGTCGGATCGAAGCGATATCCACTGTTTATAAAAGCAAGCAAAAGAAAGATGAAAAGAAGCCTGAGAACACCTACCAGTCGAGCATCATGGGTGGTCATGGCATACCTGTAAAATATTACGACAGTCTTTTTAAAGTTGCCGACAAGCGCGATGCACGCGGCTATATCATTCCTTCCGATCAGGCCGATTTTCCAACAGCCGTAAAATTTGTTAACGCTTTAATCAAAACTGGAATCCGAATTGAAATTGCTAAATCTGATTTTATTGTCGACAAGAAAAAATATCCGGCTGGATCGTACATTGTAAAAACTAATCAGGCATTTCGTCCGCACGTGATTGATATGTTTGAGCCGCAGGATCATCCAAATGATTTTCAATATCCAGGTGGTCCTCCCATTCGTCCATATGATGCAGCGGGCTGGACACTTGCCTATCAAATGGGAGTAAAGTTCGATCGCTTTCTGGAAAATTTTGACGGCCCGTTTGAACAAATCAAATATGGCGAATTGCAAAATCCTAAAGGCAGCATCGATGCAAATGCGTCGAATGGATATATCTTAAATGCAAAAACCAACAATTCGTTCGTTGCAATAAATGATCTTTTGAAAGAAGGAGTGAGTGTATATCGGCTTGCCGATGGAGTTGACAAGAGTGGCGCCGGAACATTTTATATTCCATTCAGTAGTAAAGCAAAAAGTATTTTAGAAAAAGAGACTGACCTAGGTTTGAAAATTAGTGGCGTAGCCAAAAAGCCAACAAGCGTGATGACGAAAGTTTCTACTCAACGAATTGCTTTGTGGGATGCTTATGGTGGCTCGATGCCATCAGGTTGGGTGCGCTGGTTGATGGAACAATATCATTTCAAGGCCGATGTAATTTACTCTAAAGATGTTGACGCTGGTGACCTTCGGGACAAGTACGATGTTATCGTTTTTGTTACACGCGGAATCCCTCCCATTGGAAAAGAAGTACTCGATGAGTGGGAAGCGAATCGAAAAGAACCTAAGCCGGAAATTCCAACCGAGTATCATCACACCATGGGAAAAATTACTCCGGAGAAATCTATTCCGGAGTTGAAAAAATTTCTTGAAGCAGGTGGAAAAATTATCACCATCGGCTCAAGCACTAATCTTGTATATCATCTTGGACTGCCGGTGAAAAATGCAATGACTGAAATTTTCAATGGCCAGGAACGCAACTTGCCGAGTGACAAATACTATGTGCCTGGCAGCCTTCTTCGTGTGCACATGGATTCCACGCAAAGTGCAACATGGGGTATGTCAAATAAGACTGATGTTTATTTTGACAACAGTCCGGTATTCAATGTCGCGCCCGAAGCAATTCTTCAAGGAAAAGTAAAACCGTTGGCGTGGTTCGGTGATGAAAATCCCTTACGCAGTGGATGGGCTTGGGGACAATCATATTTGAAAGGTGGAGTTGTGGCGTTTGAAGCACCTGTTGGGAATGGGAAATTATATGCCTTCGGAC
>DASYTA010000384.1:0-3808 GCA_036002745.1 Cyclobacteriaceae bacterium
GCTTGAATCCACGCAAGATGGGATTCAGAATTTATCGTGACGTTCGCTTCAGCAAAGACAAGAGACCCTACAAGACCAACATGGGCGCTGGCTTTTCGCCTCATGGCAAAATGGAACAAGAACCGGGTTACTACATTCACCTTGAGCCAGGCAAATGTTTTGTTGCGGGAGGAATTTATATGCCTAATCCAGAAAACCTGGCTAAGATTAGGCAGGAAATTGACTACAATGCTGCCAAGTTTCTTAAAATTCTAAATGGGAAAGAGTTCAAAAAATATTTTGACGGACTTTCAGATTGGGACCGCGTAAAGACCGCACCCAAGGGATATCCGAAAGATCATCCAAATATCGATCTGCTTAAGAACAAAAGCTTCACTGTTTCATGTCAATTCACAGATGCGGAGGTAAGCGATAAAAATTTTGTAAAGAAATTGACAATTATCTGCAAGAGCATCAAACAACTGAATGATTATCTGAGCGAGGCGATAGCTTGATAATCTGCTCATTAATCAGGCTGTTCATATTGGTAAAGTTTCAAAACCTTTTTACTTTTGCCGTCCCTCAAAACTCAAACGAGAGTTTTTAATATTGCCCAGGTGGTGAAATTGGTAGACACGCTACTTTGAGGGGGTAGTGCCGCAAGGTGTGCTGGTTCGAGTCCAGTTCTGGGCACAAAATAAAAGCACTGAAATCAGTGCTTTTATTTTTTTTAGTTTGATTAAATCGAAATCAACCACCACCACCTATTGTTCCGTCTGTCCGGGGAGTATATGTTTTGTTCCTGTAGTTTTTAATCACCTTCTTCTGACCAAGAATAGCGTTTTTATAAATACTCTGGTAGTCGTTAAGTTCATTCTCACCAATAGCGACGTCGTTAACTTTCATTGTATTGGTGAATGAAAGATCAACCTCTTTTTTCAAGTCGTCAGGAAAGATTGGAAGAACTGAAGAAATTTTGTTAGAGAAGGGGTTTATAACGGACCACGAACTGTTATGTGAGCTTGTATAGAAAGTTGTGCTTACATAGTGTGCACTGCCACTAAGATTTAAATTCAAATTTGATGTGGTCGCTGAACTACCTGCATCAAGGGTTGCGGTAAAGGGTTGAAATGCGTAATTAGAAATGTCTGATAAATTTGTTATGGTTGACATATAGGTGAAAGTTAAATTCGGCTTAAGGAGGATGAGGGAAAAATTATATTCATCGAATGCCGAACCGATTTGATCAGGATAAAAGACGGTCGCGAAATTCGTGTTATTTGCGGAATAGGATGAAAGGCTAGCCCAGTTCGGATTCACACCTTTTACTCCACCAACGAAAGAGTACGCAGTAGAATAAGAATCACTTAGAGAGATATTCTTGCTTTTCATTTCAGGAAGGGAATTGTACAATGTTTGATCAATTGTAACTGAGCCATTCGCATTTATTTGCGGGTTGTATAGATAACGGGGAATTGTACCCGATTTGCTCACAGAAACATAAAGACTCGAGTTTGCACAAACATCGACTTGATATCCTGGGTTACCAACAGTCACTCCGCATTCTGAAGACACAACATAATTATAATCAGACGGCAATAGGGACTGAACGTTGTAGGTGCCAGAAATGGTAGGAGTTTGATACGGAGAGGGAGACGAATAACTGCCTGGTGCAACATCGGCATAGGTTTTTAAAGTATAATTGTTCGCTCCAACAGTTTTTTGAATGATTGTCAAATTCACAGGATCTTTATCGTTCGGATAGATCAGTGATGTGGATACATTTGTCGGCAGGCTCTTCCAGGTCAGAACCTTTCCTGATTGATCGGAAACTACTGCCCAATATTGGTAACTATTGTCATTAGTCAAAAATGTCATGGTTGATGTCGGCGTGCTGTCGTTCTTCTGGCAGGAAATGGCAAAGAGGAAACTGAGCCAAAGCAAACAACTGTTTAATTTTCTTTTCATTTCAATTTTTTTTTAATCTACATTTAAAACTAAAGATCAACCACCGCCTCCTATCGAGCCGTCGGTCTTAGGAGTATATTGTTTGCTCTTAGTGTTGTTTGCTCTTTTCTTTTCTCCAAGGATCTCATTTGTGTAATAGCTTGTGTATCCACCCAGGTCGGTCTCTCCAATTGAAATGAATTGCAATTTCAAGGTGCTAACAAAAGAAAAATCAATCTCTTTTTTTAAATCATCTGGAAAAATTGGTAGAACTGTTGATACTTTCTTAGAAAAGGAACTGTACATGTTCCAAGTGGCATTTGAAGAATTAAAATAAGTAACTACATAGTCTGCGCTGCCACTAAGATTATAGTCAAGTCGTGATGGCGTTGCCGAGGTAACACCATCGAGTGTTGGAGTAAAAACTGAGATTGTATAGCTAGTTATGTCTTTCACGGTTGAGCCGTAAACAATATTTATGTTGGGTTTACTGAGTACACTGACAAGGAGATAATCTAATGCTGAACCAATCTGATCAGGATAGAATATGGGTAAAGAATTAGGTGTAGATGAACTAGAACTGGAAATACCAATTTCGTATGAGCTTCCCTCTTTTATTCCATAAACATAGGTGAATGCGCCGGTATAAGAATCTCCTAATGAAATAGTTTTGCTTTTCATTTCAGGAAGCGAATTAAACATAGTTTGATCTATAGCTACTGAGCCATTCACACTTATCATTGGCATGTAGAGATATCGGGGAATGGACACATTTGTTTTACTTATTGAAATAAAGAGACTGGAATTTGCACAAACATTTACTGTATACTCTGTGTTATCAGTATTCCTTGTAGAGTTACAATCTGAATCGACCCGGAAATTGGAGTAATCATTCGGTGATGGAAATTGAACTTTGTATGTTCCTAAAATAGTAGGCTCTTGAACGGGAGCAGGCGAAGAGTAACTGCCAGGCGCAACGTTTTCATAAGTAACTAGGTCGTAGTAGTCACTTGAATTCCCAGAACCAGCATATTTTTTAATGATGGTCAAATTAACTGAATCCTTGTTTGGAAAAGTTAACGAAGTGGAAACACTTGCTGGTAAACTTTTCCAGGCGAGTACCTTTCCAGATTGATCGGAGATTATCGCCCAATATGATAGATAACTTGGATAGGAGTCGCTTTTTAAGAGAGTCACCGTTGCTGTCGGTGCCTCCTCATTTTTATGACAAGAGATAGCGAACAGAAAACTGAGCCAAAGCAGACAATTGCGCAGAAATTTTTTCATTCGTTTTTAGTAAACTCTAAAATAAAAATAATAGCGCTAGTATACTATTTAACGCCGTCGTAAAGTGTGCTTGCAAAACATTTCATTGCATCGATTATACTGTCATTTGAAATAAACAATTAATTTTGAGCGATTACATCGCCTTCTGAATGAGAAGACGTTTACTTGCCGAAGTGGTGAAATTGGTAGACACGCACGTTTCAGGGGCGTGTGGCGCAAGCTGTGCGGGTTCGAGTCCCGCCTTCGGCACTTTTTTCTGCAACTAATTTTTCAGTTGCTTTTTTCCAGCCTTCTGCGAAAGATATTGGATCGTACGAGTGTACTCCGTATGCTCTTTATGCCCTATGCTGATTTTTTTCCCATCAGCAAACTGAACCTGAAGTTCTTTGTACTCCGAATTTTTTCCTGTCTTCACCTTGTTTTCAGTCCAATTATCAATTTGTTCAAGAGGATAGATTTTGGTTTGCCGCGACAACGGATAATCGATTTGAATCTGATTGTTACCCAACTTCAAAATCTTGTATCGAACAAAAACTTTGTAGAAAACAAAGAGGCCGATCGGTGCGAGAACGATTACTACTGCATAATTATACCA
>DASYTA010000385.1:0-12448 GCA_036002745.1 Cyclobacteriaceae bacterium
AGAATCAGACCATCGGAATTGACGGCCTGAAAGAGAAATTTGAAATCAATGCTTACAAGAAAGCCTGCTTGAAAAATGGCTACGATGATATTGATTACTTATTAAGCTTGAATAAAGAAGTTAGAGAATTTGATTTAGCGCATTCATGAAGAAGAAGATCATTATACTACCTGGTGACGGGATCGGTAAGGAAGTAACAGCCGAGGGAAAGAAAGTTTTAGAGACCATCGCGTCCTTATTTGATCATGAATTTGAATTTGATGAGGCAACGATAGGTCATGATGCGATTGAAGCGACGGGACAAGCTTTGCCTGATGAGTCGCTTGCTAAAATGAAAAATTGCGATGCGATTTTGTTCGGCGCTGTAGGGCATCCTAAATACGACAACGATCCAACATTGAAAGTACGGCCTGAGCAAGGCTTACTTAAAATGCGGAAGGAATTGGGACTTTATGCCAACCTTCGTCCAATAAAATTATTTGATGAACTATTAGGTGCATCGAGTATCAAACCTGAAATACTGAAAGGATCTGATATTCTTTTCTTCCGCGAATTGACTGGAGATGTTTACTTCGGCGAGAAAGGAAGAAAAGACGAAGGTAAAACTGCTTTTGATCTGATGATCTATCATCGTTATGAGGTAGAACGCATTGCGCACAAAGCGTTTCAAGCTGCAAGAACCAGAAGGAAGAAAGTAACAAGCGTAGATAAAGCCAACGTTCTTGAAAGCTCAAGATTGTGGAGGGAAACAGTTCAAGAGATTGGAAAACAATATCCCGACGTTCAACTCGAGCATCAGTTTGTTGATGCTGCTGCGATGAAGCTTATTCAAAATCCCAAAAGTTTTGATGTAGTGGTTACAGGAAATTTGTTTGGTGATATTCTTACTGATGAAGCGTCACAAATTGCAGGATCAATGGGGATGTTAGCGTCTGCATCTGTGGGAGATTCAGTTGGATTGTATGAACCAATTCACGGAAGTGCTCACGACATTACCGGAAAGGGAATTGCTAATCCGCTTGCCTCGATTTTGTCAGTGGCATTGTTGCTTGATATTTCCTTCGGTATGAAAGAAGAAGCAGAGTCATTGATAAAAGCCATTGATCAAACACTAAAAGAGGGTTATCGCACTGGTGATATTGCAGACAAAACAACTCCTAAAGAAAATATCCTGAATACCCGGCAAATGGGAGACAAGGTGATTCAACAATTGAAAAAATTAACTAAAGAAGTAGCAGTTTAAACTACACATCTATGGCACAAAGAATTCAAGTCTTCGATACCACACTTCGCGATGGCGAGCAAGTTCCGGGCTGTCAACTCAGCACGGACGAAAAGGTAATCGTTGCCAAAGAACTAGAGGCTCTTGGCGTAGACGTGATCGAAGCTGGCTTTCCGATTTCTAGTCCCGGTGATTTTCTTTCTGTTGTAGAAATTTCTAAAGCAGTAAAGGACGTGGTGGTGTGCGGACTTACACGTGCAAAGAAAGAAGACATTGATGTTTGTGCTGAAGCATTGCATCACGCGAAACGCGGACGCGTTCATACCGGTATTGGCTCAAGCGATATCCACATCAAAAATAAATTCAAGTCAACACGCGAGAAGGTTTTAGAACAAGGCGTATCGGCAGTGAAGTATGCAAAGAGCAAAGGCTTGGAAGTTGAATTCTTTGCTGAAGATGCAGGTCGTGCTGATCTTGCGTTCCTTGCACAAATGACGGAAGCCATTATTGCTGCTGGCGCGGATGTAGTGAATATTCCGGATACTACGGGATATTGCCTTCCTCACATGTACGGAAAGCGAATTCAATATTTGTATGATAATGTAAAAAATATTGACAAGGCAATCATCTCAGTTCATTGCCATAATGATCTTGGCTTAGCAACAGCAAATACCATAAGTGGTGTAATGCATGGAGCGAGACAAGTTGAAGTAACTATCAATGGAATAGGAGAGCGTGCCGGAAATACTTCACTAGAAGAAGTTGCCATGGCATTTCAGGTGCACAAGGATTTAGGTTTTGTTACCGGCATTAAGTCAGAGAAAATTTATCCGCTCAGCAAGTTGGTTTCAAGATTGATGAGAATGCCTGTACAGGCTAACAAGGCAATTGTTGGTGCGAACGCATTTGCTCATTCGTCCGGAATACATCAAGATGGTTTCTTGAAGCACGCTGAGAACTACGAGATTATCAATCCAGCAGAAGTAGGAGTTCCTTCATCATCTATTTTACTTACTGCAAGAAGTGGCCGTGCTGCGTTGAAGCATCGCATGGAATTATTAGGATACAAATACGAAGGCGAAGAGCTCAATACACTTTATGAAAACTTCTTAATCGTGGCAGACGAGAAGAAGGAAGTAAACAATGAAGACTTGATCGTTCTTGCTACTAGCTTACCAGTTCTGAATCGCTAATTTATTAGTGCTTAGTTGATTTAATCATAGGCACCTCAGTCGAGTGCTCTCGTTCATGCCTTTTGCGTTCAGCTAAATAGAATAGAGGAGGGATTACAATTGGCGCAAATAACAATGTGCTTGTTAACCCACCAATGATTACAGTTGCCAAGGGACGCTGAACATCAGAACCAATACCTGTGCTGATAGCTGCAGGAACTAATCCCACAATAGCCACTACCAGAATTGAAAGTATGGCGCGCACTTGCTCGCCGGATGCGAGAATGATGACATCTTTTAAACCTTTATCATAATGGATTTCCTCTGCTCTCTTGATTGCAGAGACCAGCAGCACACCTGCCATTACAGAGATACCAAAGATCGAAACAAAACCAACACCAGCGGATACGTTGAAGTGATATCCACGAATAAATAAGGCAAGGATTCCTCCCGCTAAAGCAAACGTGATACAAGACATAGTCACCAGAGTGTGCCTTGTGTTTTTGAAAAGAGAAAACAGTAGTACACCTACTAAAACAACTGTCAGTGGAATAGTTACTGAAAGCTGTTTGCCTGCTCGCTCAAGGTTTTCATACTGCCCGCCATAAATAACCTTATACCCTTTAGGGATGTGAATTGCTCTGTTAATTTTTGCACTAACTTCTGCAACAAATCCACCCTGGTCACGGCCCCGAATGTTGGTGCGTACGGTTACCATCCTCTTTCCATTGATGCGGTAGATATTGGTTTGGCCTTCCACATAACTAATATCAGCGAGCTGGCTCATTGGAATCAGGGCACCACTTGCAGCAGGTACTTGAAGGTCTTTGATGTCTTGAACCGTGCTTCTGCTTTCTGGTAAAAACCTTGCTACGATATCATAACGCTTATTCCCATCGTATACCTTTGAAATTATTTTGCCTCCAATAGCCGCTTCAATCATTCCCTGAATATCACTCACGTTAATTCCAAAGCGTGCTGCATTTTCACGATTGATATTAATGGCCAGCTGCGCTTGCTCTCCTTCCTGTTCGAGATTAACAGCAACTGCTCCGTTCATATTGCGCACAATTTCTGCGATGCTGTCGGCCTTTGTTCTCATGAACTCGAGGTCGTCGCCAACAACCGAGATAGCTAGATCAGCAGCACTTCCCGTTACAATCTCCATCACTTGGTCAATGATAGGCTGACCTGTAGAAAAGAATGCTCCCGGAAACTCATTTTGTAATTGAGTTTGCATTTGCGCGACTAAATCTTTTTTCTTGATCGTGTCACTCCAAAGTTTGTATTCCTTCAAGCCTACTAGGATTTCAGTACGGTTAGTAGGGAAGGGGTCAGTACCGTCATCGTTGCGACCAGTTTGTGTAATGACGTAATCAACTGGTGGATAAGATGCAATGATCTCGCGAATGCGTGGTGCAATCTTAGCGTTCTCTTGAATCGTTATTCCGGCAGGCATGAAGCATCTTAGGAAAATTGACCCTTCATCTAACTCCGGTAAAAATTCTGACCCCAGTGTTGTTCCTAAAAAGATAAGAGAACTTACGATCGCAAAACAGATGATTACCATTGAAGTTGGTAATCTTAATATGGTTATCAATGAGCGCTCATAACTTTTCTCCACCCAATTGAGTACAGGATTCTTTCTGTGTGGTATTGGTTTCTCCAGGTTAGCCAAAGCTTTTTTATAGGCGAATGATATCAATACGGGAATAAGTGTAAGCGCACAAATCATTGAGCCAACAACTGCAAATGCGAGCGTTAATGCCATCGGCGAAAAGAGTTTCCCTTCTACACGACTCATCGTGAGGATAGGCATGTAGGCCAACATGATGATCGTAATAGAGAAAAATATTTCGCGCCCAACTTCTTGTGCAGATAGAAGCGTGATCTTAATAATTCCCTGCTCTTTCTCTTCTGGAGTTGCGCTTCTGTATTTACGAATCAGGTGCTCGGCCATGATACAAGCCCCGTCTACAATAATTCCAAAGTCAATTGCACCTAATGAAAGTAGATTCGCCGGAATGCCCGTCAAACGCATGAGAATGAAAGCAAACAAAAGTGCAAACGGAATGGTGAGGGCAACCACAAATGCAGATCGCACACTTCCTAAAAAGAAAACGAGAATAATAACTACGATCGAGACTCCAGCAAACAAAGTCTCACCCACAGTCTCTAAAGAATGGTTGATAAGAAAACTCCGGTCATATAAAGTTTTGATGTGAACGCCTTCTGGTAATTCATTTCCTTCCATTAAAGAAATCTTATCCTTCACCAACTTGAGTACTTCACTCGGGTTTTCTCCTCTTCGCAATAGGATGATTCCTTCTGTGCCGCCGTTGCTTTCGATTCCTTCCTCTTTGAAATTATAACCCAAAATGCCAGATGGGGGTGGAGGTGCAATTTCAACTGAAGCAATATCGCGAATGAAAACAGGCACCCCGCTTGTCGACTCGAGCACAATATTTTTAATATCATTTTCATTTTTGATTGCACCCAATCCACGCACTGCAAAACCCTGACCTCCGCGTTCGATCACGTTTCCTCCTGTGTTCTGATTATTTTTTTCCACAGCGTTGATGATGTCTTCCAGGTTTAATCCATATTTTCTCAACCGCTCTGGTGAAGTAAGAATCTGAAATTGTTTTATCGGTCCACCAAAAGTGGCAATGTCAGCAATGCCCCGTACCTGCAGCAATGAGGGCCGGATTACCCAATCTTGAAGATCACGGACTTCCGTTGGTGTTAGTGTTGGTGGTGCATCAATAACATAACGCAGGATCTCACCAACAGCTGTGGTAAGAGGAGCGAGTTCCGCTGAAACTCCCGGTGGAAGTTCAGCACTTTGTAGGCGCTCGAGCACCTGCTGACGTGCGAAGTAATCATTAACACCGTCTTCAAAAGTTAATTGAACTACGGCAAGACCAAAGATGGTACGACTTCTTCGATCAAGCACTCTTGGAACGTTATTGAGAGCGCGCTCAATTTGCATGGTAACTTGCAACTCCACTTCTTCGGCAGCACGACCATTGTATTTGGCTATGACAATTACATTCGTATCGGCAATATCAGGATAGGCTTCAATCTTTAATTGTTGAAAGCACCAGAAACCAATGGCAGAGACCACTACCGCCATCGCGATAACCATCCATCGGTTGGTGAGCGAAAAAATAAGTAGTCCTCTGATCATTGTATATTATTTCCAGATTTCGACTTGGTTAACTACAATAAAACCTGACTTAACTTTTTTTCTAAGTGCTGTAAGCGCTTTGTTAACTTTTTCATCTTCATCGATAAACGTAATTACCATTGGTGGATCGTCAAATGAAAACAGCCGGCCAGGTCTTTTGATCTGATGATTTTCTCCGATCCCAGCTTCACCACGAAATAAGGTAGCGCCGATCACGTCCTGTTCTACAAGAAACTCCATAAGATAATCGGCCATAGGCTTATCGCTGAAATACTTGTCTTTGTCGAAGAAAATGCTTGCCTGCTTCATATTGAGATAATCTAAAAATGATCAATATCCGAATGAAAGTCCCTTTAACTGCATGGCGCCTTTAATCACGACCATGTCTTGGTCGGTGATGCCATCAAAAATAATTACGTTGCCATCCGCTTGCTGCCCGGTAGTTACTGCCTTGCGAACAAATTCAACATCTGATTTTTTAACAAAGACATAATCTTTTCCCATCACCGTTACTAATGCTTCTCTGGGTACCGCAAGAAACTTGCCCTGACTTAAGCCAAATTTTGCAGTACCAAACATTCCGGCTTTTAGTTTTCCATTTGGATTAGTAAGTGTGATGCGAAGTTTAACCATGCGCGTAACATGATCTACAATATCTCCAATATTTTCGATCACGCCATAGAATTGCCCATTCGGAAATGAAGTGAAGTTGACAACACATTTCTGACCTACGCTGACTTTATCCAACTGATTTTCTGCAATATCACATACTACCCACACTGTATTAGACTTGGCTAAGCGCAATGCATCAGGATCGAAGCCTCCTAATTTTAACCTTGCTTCGTGCTCCAGGTTGGCTGCTTTCTCGTTTATTAAATTCGTTTCTTCCAGAGCCAATGCAGTCTGTGCTTCCAGCACTTCGCGACCGGTAGCTGCACCATGCTGTTGTAAATCCTTCGCTCGCTCAAGTTCAATTTTTCTTTGCTTGATGGTTACGTTTTGGATTTGATTGATGTTTGCAAGATGCTGGAGTAGTTGTGTGTAACTGGAAGTTAAGTCGGGATTGTCGAACAAAACCAGATTTTGATGGGGGTTTTCCTGGCTTGGCACTACAGTTGCCACCACTCGGGCAGGAGCCGTTAAGTTGGCAAATAACTGCTCTGTTTCTGTGTCGTGAATGGCGAAGTAGTCGCCAGTTTTCTTATCAGGAAACACAATCAAATTTCCGTTGTCAGAAACTTTTGGTTTTGCTACATGCAATACGCCATGATTTTCTTCCCTTTTGCCACAAGAGGCGAGAAGTATTACAGCAATGAGCGCTATCTGCTTTTGCATATTCTTATAATTGATTAATGAGCCCTGTAACAAACAAGACACGAATATAACTTTGATGATATGACAGCAATTGGTTGAGATAAAGTTGCCGAGTATCAAACCAACTTCGTTGTGCATCCAAAAAATCAATAATGGTAGTTCCGCCCTTCAAATAGGAGTAGCGTACATTCTCTAAAACTTTTTGTGATTGATTTAAGATGGTTTCAAATTTTTTCAAGTTCTCCTTTTCAGTTTGGTAAGTAATAAATGCGGCCCTCACTTCGGTTTGCAATTGTAGTTCAATGTTTTTCAAGTTTTGCTGTGCCTGAAGTTGCATGTATTTTGATTTTTCGATCTCACCTTGATTGCGATCGAGGATGGGTATTTTAATCGTACCAAAGAAACCAAGATAGGGTACTGAATTCTGCGGGTTCCATATCATACCTAATTCGGGCACGGGAAGCACAATTGCTTTTTGTAATTTGATATTGCTCTCAGTAAAAGCGATCTGGCTCTTGGCAACTCTAACGTCATTTCTTCCTGATTGGGCTGTTTTAAAGAGACTATCAAGATTATCGGGAATTGTAATCACTTCAATAGGGGATTCAATATCCACATCGATGCTGTCGTTTGATCCAATAAAAAATTTCAACCGTTGAATCTCGTTTTTAAAATCCTTATTGGCATTAATTAATTGAAGGTTGTATTGGTCTAACAATAATTGTGTGCGTATTAAATCTGTTTCGCTGATGACTTGGTTGCGAAGTCTAGCTTTGTTGATTCGTACTAAGCTATCCAGGTTGGTGTAAGCTTGTTGTATCAAATCAAGACGTGACTCAATTATCCATGTGTTGAGCCATTGGTTAGCAGCATCAAATGAAAAATTACGGACTGTCTCACCAAATCCTTGTTGAAACAACAACAGGTTTTGATCAGCAACTTCGATTTTTGATTTTCTTAATGAGGGTAGTTGAAACGGTTTAGTTACTTGCCACCAAACCTGCCGATTAAGTCGATTATTCCATTCCGTTCCATTCTGATAATATTTCGAGTCAATCAATTGCAACGACTGGTTATTAAGAATTGGATTGGGCCGCAGCTTTGAGGTAGTTACATTACTTTGTGCGATGTTAACATTAAACCCTTCGGTCTTAAGAAATGGGTTATTCGCCCGAACGGCTATCAATGTACTTTGTATTGAATACTTAGTCTGTGACTTTGCACTCAATGTGAAGGATAAAAGAATAATCAGACTGAAGAGGACTCGCATGTGGAGCTAAGAGGGTCTATGTTTTAAACTGATAATTCTTGCAATGTTACGAGAATTTTATGAAGCGCCTTGCTAAGATCGTAAGATTTTAATGATTCGAAAGTATTTCGTCCTTTTCGGGTTTTAGTTAATAATCACTATCCGTATTTTTGAATAGAATTTATGAGTCACTCTCATCATCATGAAAACCACCATCACCATCATCATGACTCGGTGAACCGAGCTTTTTTACTTGGCATTGCACTAAATATAGTTTTTGTAATAATAGAATCAGGTTTTGGTTTATGGGTTGGATCACTATCATTACTTACGGATGCAGGACATAATCTGGGTGACGTTGCGGGGCTTGTTCTCATTGTATTGGCGATCCGACTATCAAAGAAAAAGCCAAATGAGAAATATACTTATGGCTATGGAAAGACAACAATTCTTGTTGCCTTGGCCAATGCTGTTACCTTATTGATTGCTGTTGGTGCGATTGGATGGGAGGCTATCGGGCGACTTAAAAACCCATTACCAGTGCAAGGCCAAACAATAGCATGGGTAGCATTCGCGGGAATTATCATCAACGGCGCTACGGCTTTGTTGTTTATGAAGGACCAGCACAAAGACCTGAATGCAAAAGGTGCATTTCTGCACATGGTAGCTGATGCATTAGTTTCTTTGGGTGTATTAGTTTCCGGAATAATTATTTCTTATACACAATGGTTTTGGCTCGATGCAGTCATCAGTATTGTGATCATGGTAGTAATAGTGGTTAGCAGTTGGAGCTTGCTAAAAGACTCCTTACGCCTAACCTTAGATGGTGTGCCCTCAGACATTAATCTGGAAGGTATCCGAAAATATCTATTAGGGATTAAAGGTGTAACCGGAATACACGATTTGCACATCTGGGCAATGAGCACCAACGCCACAGCTTTGACAGTACATTTAGTTATACCTGGTGAAATGGAAAAATCTCAGTTAGCAACGATCAACAATCATCTTCATAATCAATTCAATATCGATCACACTACTATTCAAGTAGAACGAACACCAGAAATGGAGTGCGAACAACGGTGCTAATTTTCTTTTTAACCAATAACTTATTCAGATGAAGAAGATTTACATTTTTCTGCTTTTAGTATTGTGGTATCTGAGCCTGCACGCTCAGTCGGGAGATTTTACATTTGGAAAGGTTACCTATAAAGAATTGGATTTAAAAAAGTACACCCCTGATACCAGCGCAGTTGCTGTGGTTTTAAACGAGTTTGGGGAGGCAAGATTCAACGATGATATCAAAATTATTTTTGAGTATCATGTAAAAATTAAAATTCTAAAAAAAGAAGGCTTGGCAAATGGAGATTTTAAAATACCTCTATATAGAAACCCTGATGTTTTTGATATGCAGGAAAAGTGGTTGTCTCTTGAGGCGAGCACATTTAATAAGACGTCGAATGGCGTCAAGGAGACTAAATTTGATTCCAAGAACTTTATCTTAGAAAAATTCGACAAAAATTTTAATGTAGCAAAGTTTGCTTTACCTGACGTAACTGTGGGCTCGGTTATCGAGGTTAAGTATTCTACAGAATCTCCATACTACTTTCAGTTTCATAAATGGGAGTTCCAATCCGACATTCCCAAAATGCAAAGTGAATTTTGGGCACAGATACCCGCCAACTTTATTTACAGTATAAGCCTAAGAGGTTTCAATAAACTTTCAATAAATACATTAGAACGGGTTAGCGAATGCTTTGAAATGCCAGGTGCACAAGCAGGCTCTTATCGGTCTGCTAAATCTGATTGCACTTTGGGAAAGTATGCAATGGAAAATATCCCGGCATTTCAAGAAGAACGCTATATGACAGCAAAAAGTAGTTTTCTAAGTGCAATCTATTTTGAACTTTCAGAGGTTTTAAGAGCGGACGGTTCAAAAATAAAGTATGCGGAAGAATGGAAAGACGTTGATCAGAAATTGAAAGAAAACGAATATTTCGGTGTAAAGATCAGGAAGGCAAGAAAGTTGATGGAAGACATAATCACTCCTCTGGTTGCCTCAGAAAATGATGAGTTGAAAAAGGCCCAAATAATTTATGATTATTTCGTTAAATGGTATCAGTGGAACGGAGAAGTACAAAAATATTCAGATGAAGATCCCAAAAAGATTTACGATTTAAAAAAAGGAAGCTCAGCCGACATTAACCTGGCGTTGATTGGAGCTTTGCAAGCAGCAGCCCTAAATGCAGACCCGGTTTTAGTTTCTACCCGAGACAATGGAACACCTTTCAAATTGCATCCGCAACGGAGTGATTTTAATTATGTAGTCTCAAGTCTAAAAGTTGGAGAGAATCTTTACTTGCTTGATGCAACAGAACCGCTGCTGCCTTTTGGCGTCCTGCCGATTAGATGTTTAAATGATCAAGGCCGTCTTGTAAGCAAGACAGAATCGCAATGGGTGGATTTGAAGCCAACACAAAAGCAGAAAAGTTTGATCAGCATGGATTTAAAATTGGACGAAAAAGGTGTTATCGAGGGTGAGATGAAAATTCAATTTTTTGGTTACGATGCTTTTGATGAACGTAAAACTTTTAAGAAAGCAGGTTCGCAAGAAGAATATTTAGCCGAACTGGAAAAGAAAATGAATGGACTTGCGATTAGTAATTTAGATATTCAAAATGCTGATGACCTATCCAAGCCCTTCGTAACAAAAATGAATATTCGTACATCCAACGATCAGCCTTCCGCGAATTTGATTTATTTTAATCCCTTTATGGTAGATCGTTTCGAAAATAATCCATTTAAATCCATCGAGCGACTTTATCCTGTTGATCTTGGTGCCCCAATCGAATTAAGTTATTTTATCACTCTTGAATTCCCCGAGAGCTGGATTGTGGATGAATCACCATCCAATAATGCATTTACTTTACCTAACTCGGGCGGAAAATGCGTTGTCAATGTTTCCACGTTTAGTAAAAAAATTGGCCTTACTTTCGTAATGAATTTATCCAGGTCAATCTATACCTCAGAAGAGTATCATTACCTAAAGGAGTTTTTTGCCCGAATTGTACAGATTCAACAATCGCAGTTTGTGTTAAAAAAAAAGTAAGAGATCAGAATGGAGAATAACCCGGCAACTGAAACTCTTCTTCTTTGATAGAACTAAACAAAAAACCACATATCACCTTTGGATAAAAGTAAGTTGATTTCTGTGGCATGGTGTAGCCACTATCACAAACCTTTTTCACTTCTTCAATCGAAACTTCCTGTGTGATGATCGCCATCTGAACTTCTTCTTTCAACACTTTGGTTAGGCAGTCGCCAAAACTTCTGTCAAAAGCAATATTGTCTGAAGAACGTTGCTCTTTGCCGGGAATTCCAAGTACCTTTTCGACAATGAAGTAATGCAGTACTGTGAGGTCGAGCGCTTTGACTTCTTCCGGAAAGTGCCATCGCATAGAAGCATACACTTCAGGCTTAAGTTTGACTTTGTAAGCGCGATCTTTCGTTAGGATTCCAAACGCCCATTTTTTTCCCGCAATGATTTCGTTTAGTGTATCGGCATCTTCTATTTCGCGAACTATAAAATCTTCGTTTAGCTTCTCGACGATTCTATCAATATTAAAATTCTTTAGATTTTTAATAAGTCGATGTGTTGGCAATATTCGTAAGTCGCCAGCTTCGGTGTTTGTCAGGTACATCAAGTGAAAATTGTAGCCTTCATTTCCCTTATGATTAGGGTTGGCAATCTTGCAATTACGCATGTGCACAAGCGAGCTTTCGTAACGATGATGACCGTCGGCTAGGATAATCGTTTTTTCTTTGAGGTTATTAATAAATTTTTTGATGACCTCGAAATCATGAATCACAGCTAAAATATCACGCACTCCCTGATAGTCTTCCGTTTCATATATCGGACTGTTGACCGCTTCATCCATATATTTTTCTAGCTCAAATGATGAATCGGTATATAACCCATGAGTAGGGCTTACATGCAATTCCGTTTTTGACAGAAGCTCGATGCGATCATTTACCGAATGAGGTATGGTGTTCTCATGTCGGAGAATAACGTTTTCTTCAAATGGATATGTGCGAATGTGACAAACAAATCCTTTGCGGCAATATTCTTTTGGATCTCCAGCTAATTTGAAGTACTGATAATAGACATAAATGGCAGGAAGCTTATCTTGTAAAATAGTTCCATCATTTTTCCACTGAGCCAAAAGTTTAAATGCTCTATTTGCTGCGTCGGGCGGTTGGGGAACGGAGAGATGAATGGAGTTAAGCGGATTTTGATATAAAGC
>DASYTA010000386.1:0-6076 GCA_036002745.1 Cyclobacteriaceae bacterium
AAGCGATAGCGCACATCGCCTTTCATCATTCGCTCGTAAGCTGTGTTGATATCTTTCATCGCGATGACTTCCACATCCGACACAATGTTTTTCTCTGCACAAAAGTCGAGCATCTCTTGAGTTTCTTTCACTCCACCGATCATAGAGCCCGCGATCGACTTGCGCTTCCCGATAATTCCAGAAACATGAAGACTCGGGTCTTCGGGAGGAATACCCACCATTACCATAGTTCCGTCCAACTTTAATAAGGAGACATAGTCATTAATATTATGCTGAGCGGAAATAGTATTGATAATCACGTCAAACTGATTCTTGCTTTTCGCAACCGCAGACTCATCGCGCATATTGACAAAGTGCGTGGCTCCCAGCCTCTTAGCATCTGCTTGTTTGGAAGTAGAAGTGCTGAGCATTGTTACTTCAGCTCCAAATGCCGCTGCAAACTTCACAGCCATATGACCTAAACCTCCAAGTCCCGCAACAGCTACTTTGCTGCCTTTACCAACTTTCCAATGACGAAGTGGCGAATAGGTTGTGATGCCGGCACATAATAATGGAGCTACGCCTTCTAACTTTAACTTATCTGAGAAGCGCAATACAAAGCTCTCATCAGTAACAATTTGATTAGAATAACCTCCATAGGTAATGGTCTTCATGTCCATTTCATAACCGCTATACGTTGGCACCCAATGAACTTCGCAATATTGCTCAAGGCCTTGCTTACAACTACTGCAGGTGCGACATGAGTCAACGATCACTCCTACTGCCGCCAGGTCACCTGCTTTAAATTTCTTTACTGCCGTTCCAACTTTGTTTACTGTACCAACGATTTCATGACCTGGCACGAGCGGATACATTGAGCCGCCCCACTCATCGCGGGCCATGTGAATATCGGAGTGGCAAACGCCACAATATTTAATGTCGATCAATATATCATGTGGACCAAGTTCTCTTCGCTCAAACTTGTGAGGAGCTAATGGTGCTTTGGGATTTTGTGCCGCGTAACCTTTTACTGGGATCATAGTGGGTGATTTTTTTGGAAAGATAATGTAAGCCGTGACATAAACGCTATATCTTTTACACAGGCGTTTAACTAAGATCAAATTTTTATTATAGCAACAATAGAAAAAGTAATTTTGTAAGGATCTTATCTCAAGTGACTTTCTCCATTCATTTAATTAATTGAAAATGATAACCGGAGCACATTCAATAATTTATAGTTCCGATCCAGAAGCAGATCGGGATTTTTTTAAGAACATTCTGAAATTCCCTAACGTTGACATCGGTCATGGCTGGTTAATCTTTGGTTTGCCTCCAGCGGAAGTTGCAATCCATCCTGCAGACAAAAGCGGGTCGTCTGAATTCTATTTGATGTGCGATGATATCAAGCTTTTCTTAAAAGAAATGTCGAAGCATAAAATCAAATACACTCCGGTGGATGAGCAGCGGTGGGGATTAATTACACATTTAACATTGCCTGGTGGTGGTAAACTGGGAGTTTATGAACCCAAACATGCAAGACCAAAGAACGTCACTCTTAAAAAATAGGGTTATCTATTTGTTGATCTTCCTGAAGTAATCAGAAACTGCTACCATCAATACTTTTGCTCCTGATTCAAACTCGATACTTGTCAACTTATCTTTTCCGGTATTTTTGATGGTGTTCACTTTTCCTTTGCCATAGTTTAAGTGGAATAGAAAATCGCCCGCTTTCAGTTTTTCAATTTCTTTTTCTGTAAGAGGATCGCCCACATAATCGGGAAGCGGAGAGATTTTTGGTAAGCTAGGTTCTTTAGGCTTCTCTTCTTCAAAAGTTAGTTCGATGGGCACGAAGTTAGTTTCAACAACTGGTGCTTTGGGAAGACCAATACTTAACCGATTGAGTAATTGGTGCCTCTCCTTTTTGTTTTCAACGGCTTTTTTTAACGCATCGCCCAAAACTTCGGTAGCTTTTTGCACGGTATCAATTCGTAATGATTCATCGTATTCAAGTAGACCAAAATCATTCGCACCAAATATGACGATGGTCTTAGAATCTTTAACTGCTACAACAGGAAGGTCAAGCGAGTGCCGAACTGCCAATCCATAGAGTGCATCGGCATTATTCGCACTTAAATCGCAAAGTACCACTTCGCTATCAACAATATCTTTTACAACATCTAAAGGATTTTCATATTTCACAGTACCTGATCGCGTTGGCCAATACCCGGCGGCACGACAAGCTGGCACAATAATATAATCATACACTCTGTTGAAGTGCCCTTGAGAATATGCGCTCGATTCTCCTGGAGGCATAATGATATAACATCTATTGTCCATAACGATTTGGTTTTAGTCTCCTTCGGTCAATCAATTTTTTTAAGAAATTAAATTTAACAAAGTAATCACTGCTGACGAAACGCTCGCCGTCACACCATCTTCTATTTCAGCTTCGCGTAGATCGGGCTCAACCATTTCTCTGATGGCTCATACTTGCTAGCACTTGCCCACTTGATTCCACGTTTCAACATTTCCATCGCGTCAGGTTTTTCTGAAATGTGTGCAAGGTTGTGGCCAACCGATGTATAAAATACCCTTCCCTTTCCGTGCGTTTTTTTCCAGGTTACCGGCATCACACAACCATCAATCCAACTATTAATGGCTCCATTGAATCGAGTAGTCGCCAATACTTTCACGTTCGGATCAACGTGCATGTAGTATTGCTCGCTCTTCATAGCAAAATCTTTCAGTCCTTTAGTGACTTCATCTTTGTGGTCAACAATATTCACTTCATAATCAACGACACCACCTGGATGTGATACCCATGAGCCTCCTGTCATATAACGATAAGCTTCATTTTGCCGGAAAGCATCACACATGCCGCCATGCCAACCTGCCATGCCAGTGCCATTTTTTTCAATTGCAGCTAAAAGTCCTGCCTCCTGTTCTTTTGTTATGGTCGACATCGTGACAATCTGAAGCACTAGGTCAATGGTATCCATCAGTGCTTTATCAGCGTAGGGATCAAGGGTATTAGATGTTTGTACTTCAGCACCTTCACTTTTCAACCATGGAGTAAAAAAATCAACATATTTCTGAGGTTCATGTCCGTCCCATCCGCCATAGGTGAATAAGACCTTTCTTCCTTT
This sequence comes from Cyclobacteriaceae bacterium, assembly GCA_036002745.1. GTDB lineage: Bacteria > Bacteroidota > Bacteroidia > Cytophagales > Cyclobacteriaceae > ELB16-189. The sequence goes on from DASYTA010000386.1 coordinate 3,126, forward strand.
AAGGGATGGCAAACCTGCCTGGCTTTGCTCCTCTTCTTTTCCAAATGTTGAAGTAGGAATACCTGCTACTGCACCTAAGGCCAAGGCCTTTGTCAAAAAATCTCTTCTTGAGTTCATGTTACTTTATTATTAAGTGGTTTAAATCCATATCAAAAACTCTGTCAAACTGCCAAATTCTTTTGAATTCTACCCTATCTGTCTGACATTTTTCCTCATATTTGCAGCCCATTCCTGCAAAAGTTTGCATGAATTGGCGAAAAATCCATAGTGGCACTATAATCGCAGAGGCCGAACTACAAATTTGTTTAACCAAATCACAATTAATTATTATGGCAAAAATCAACTTTAAACCCAATGAAGACAGGGTGCTTGTGGAAGCTGCCGCAGCCGAAACCAAGACTGCAAGTGGCCTTTTCATCCCCGATACAGCAAAAGAAAAACCTCAACAAGGCAAGGTTATCGCAGTTGGCGATGGTTTGAAAGATAAACCCGTAACGGTGAAAGTAGGAGATCAAATCCTCTACGGAAAATACTCTGGCACTGAGATCACGATCGATGGTAAGGAATATTTGATCATGCGTAATTCCGACATCTTCGGGACAGTTTAATTTTTAACAAACATCTAATAATATAAAATACAATGGCTAAAGAAATTACTTTCGATACCAGCGCCCGCGACCGGATTAAGAAAGGCGTGGACAAATTGGCGAATGCTGTAAAAGTTACCCTCGGACCAAAAGGTCGTAACGTTATTCTCGACAAAAAATTTGGTGCTCCCACCGTTACTAAGGACGGTGTGTCAGTAGCAAAAGAAATCGAATTGAAAGATGCAATTGAAAACATGGGCGCTCAGCTCGTGAAAGAAGTTGCTTCCAAAACTGCTGACGCAGCTGGTGATGGTACTACTACTGCAACCGTGCTTGCACAATCCATCTATGGACACGGAATTAAAAACGTAGCCGCAGGTGCTAATCCAATGGACCTGAAGCGCGGAATCGACAAAGCGGTTATCGCTGTTGTTGAAAACCTGAAGAAACAATCTAAAAACATTAAAGGCTCACAAGAGATCACTCAAGTAGCTACTATCTCCTCTAACAACGACCATGAAATCGGTAAGATGATCGCTACGGCGATGGAGAAAGTTGGTAAAGATGGAGTGATCACTGTTGAAGAAGCTAAAGGAACTGAAACTGAAGTGAAGACTGTGGAAGGTATGCAGTTCGATCGCGGTTACTTGTCTCCTTACTTTGTGACCAACACAGAGAAAATGGAAGCTGATTTGGATAATCCTTATATCCTTATCTACGACAAAAAAATCTCTTCGATGAAAGAATTGCTTCCTATCCTTGAAGCATCTGTTCAAACTGGCAAACCTTTGTTGATCATCGCTGAAGAAATTGAAGGCGAAGCATTGGCAACGTTAGTAGTTAATAAAATCCGTGGCGCACTCCGTGTAGCTGCTGTTAAAGCTCCTGGCTTTGGTGATCGCAGAAAAGCAATGTTGGAAGACATCGCGATCCTGACTGGTGGAAAAGTTATCTCTGAAGAAACTGGCATGAAGCTGGAAGATGCGAAGTTGGAATACCTTGGTAAAGCTGAGAAAATCAACATCGACAAAGACAACACAACTATCGTAAACGGTGCTGGCAAGAAAGCTGAGATCACTGGTAGAGTTAACCAGATCAAAGCTCAGATCGAAACCACAACTTCTGATTACGACAAAGAAAAATTACAAGAGCGCTTGGCTAAAATTTCTGGCGGTGTAGCTATTCTTTATATCGGAGCTGCTACTGAAGTTGAAATGAAAGAAAAGAAAGACCGCGTTGACGATGCATTGCATGCAACTCGCGCTGCCGTTCAGGAAGGTATCATCCCTGGTGGTGGTGTAGCTTACATCCGTGCTATTGAAGCATTGAAAGATGTGAAGACTGACAATGAAGATCAGGCAACTGGTGTTAACATCGTTCGTCTTGCTTTGGAATCACCTCTTCGCACGATTGCTGAGAATGCAGGTCAGGAAGGTTCTGTTATCGTAAATAAAGTTCGCGATGGCAAGAAAGACTTCGGTTACAACGCCAGCGAAAACAAGTTCGAAGATTTCTTCGCAGCAGGTATCATCGATCCTACGAAAGTATCTCGCCTTGCTTTGGAGAATGCCTCTTCAATCGCAGGACTTCTATTAACTACAGAAGCTGTGGTGAGCGAAATTGCTGAAGAGAAAGAAGCACCAGCTATGCCTCCCGGTGGCGGCATGGGCGGAATGATGTAATTCATTCTTTAATAATTTATAGAAAGGCTTTGTGGAAACACAGAGCCTTTTTTATTTAACTTTGGTTAGACACAAACACAAAGTTCAACATGGTTCTCCATAGTCAATTTCAAGATTTTATACTTTTCTTATATATCCACATGGCTATATCCGATGGCTCTCTTCATTCCTGCGAAGAGCAAGTCATCCTAAACAAAATGGCCAAACTATTTCCTGAAGAAACTGATTCAAAGAAGAAACTTCAGATGGCATTAACGGAGTATAAAGCTCTTGACCACGCGATGACAATGGATGTAATTCGCGAAACATTCAAGCATTTTGACAAAGTTACTTTCGCGCAGAAATACAAGGTCTATGCCGACATGTATGACATCGTTAATGCAGATGGCAAAGTAGAAGAATCTGAAAAAAATGCTTTGACCGGCTTGAAGGAGATCATCGATATGAATGCCCAAACGAAGCAAGCTTAAGCCCTTTCCATTTCATTTTTTCACCTCGTGATTTAATCCTCTTTTTAGGGCGACTATCCCTTCTTATAAATCCCATAACTCGTTATAAATCAGTGTATAATACCGTCTATCCTGAAATTCCTGCAAATCCTGATATAAATTACTAGTTTAGCATTTTAACTATCACACATACAAATTATGGTATTCGATTTAGACATGATCAAAAAGCATTA
>DASYTA010000387.1:0-2071 GCA_036002745.1 Cyclobacteriaceae bacterium
GCATCGTAAGCATCCTAATTTGATAGAGATCCAGATTGAATGGATTCATTTGCTGATACATCAACTTGTATAATTTGGTGTAGGCCTGGGATCGGTGATAGCTTGCTTTATTAAGATAGTCATACATTTGGTTCATCATGTCAGTGAGTTCTTTATCCTGAGCTGCTACTTTACCCTTACTATTTGTAGTTGCTGAATCCGAGAAAAAATTAAATTTTCTTGTTGAAAAAGATGACAATTGACTCATGGTGTTTCCATTGACGGAAATGTCTTCATAAGAACTCTTACCTGGTGACCATGCTGCACTATTTGCCAAAAAAGAAAAATCTTGCGATAGGTCTACAACAGCTCGACCAAATATTTGAGTATTTAATTTGAGGTTCAGCCACCTCGCTTGTCTTTCAAATGACTGTGCAAGCCTTAGATGCTCGCGTATCTCCATGTCATGAATCAGACTTTGGTTTTGCTGAATCTTTAACAAGTAGCCTTGATAGTTTTGTAAATGGGCTGCCAAATATCGATCATCTGTAGCGCTCAGGATTCCAGCTGTTAGCGAGAGGTTTCCGTTCCCATCCCGGAATACGGAGGTTTCGCTTTCATACACGTTAGCAAAATTAAAAATCGGAGCATAGGGTGTTGGTTTTCCAGAGAACCCTGCAAGCGCACTTTTCCAACTTAAAAAATCATTTAATTCAGTCATCATTTGCTGAGAAGTGGTCGTCCTTGATTTCAAATCATTTTGAAATTGTTGAGTTAAGGTTTGAACGTTACCAACGGTAGCGCCAATGATCCCCACCATGTTTTTCATGTTATTGTAACCACGCACAAGCTGCGCTGTATTTTGAGCAGCTGCAGAATGAACCACATGGCTTTGAAACCACTGGTAGGTACGTTGAAGATTTACCCAAAGATTTGCCTGGGTATTGATACCTACCGCCATGGCAGCACCGTCAGCTCCACTGCCTAATATTTTTGTACCCGCAGCAGTAGAGGTTGCGGATGCTGCGGCAGTAGCTGCTTCCTCAGTTGCGTTAGCCGCGATGTAGCCATTGATTAAACTGTTATCAGCAACTCCAGGGTCAATTGCATTCAGGTCTCCAGTTTTAAAGACATCCGAATACCCTTGAGCGTATGCACCCAATGGGAGCGCTAAAAAAATGAAGAATAGTTTTTTCATAACCTACTTTTATTTTTTGACAACAAGAAAATAAACCGATTTACCATCCTCGACATCCACAGATTGAGGGCCTGCTGTTGCAGTTCTAAACACAGATGATGCTGCCGACCCAACCTGCCCAATAGGACTTAGTGAATTGAAAAGATTTCCTGCGCTGTTAGCCATTTGTTGTGAGGATGCATCTTTGGTTAAATTCACCGGAGCATATACTCCTTCCTGTAGATCTGTTTCGTGCATAATCAAGTTTGTCTTATAAAATCCCCCTCCTGATTTTGGCAACCTTGAAACATTTGAATAAAGACGATCTTGGCCAAGGGAAACGTGACCGTAAAAAATTGTGTTTCTTGGGTATGTCACCTTATTAATGATTGCCTCTTCCATTAAACGAAATTTCAGAATTCCACCTGCCTTCACCTTTTGTCCACCATAAACCGATGCACGGATAATTTCAGAATCAGATTTCTTGATATTTGATGGAACACTATCAATTGGTTCTTTAATTTCTTCTTTATAAGAGGTGAAATTAAAGGGGTCTTCAGCTTTAGCTTTTTCAACATGAGCGATCTCTGTTCTCTTTTCATTAGTTTGTGCAAGGCTGGCCCGATAAACCGGAAGTGGTTTCTTCTTTACTACAGCTTTTTCTTCTCCTTTATTTGAATAGGGATTTTTCTCAGATGTTTCTTCATACTGATGATCAGTGCGGGATTTTTCTTCCTCAAGTTTCTTTTCAACTGGATCTTCCAAAACTTTTGAAATTCCTGCTGTCAATGGAACGGGTTTTTTATTTAATTCAACTTGAATTTTATGATTATTCTCTGCGGTCTTGTTTTCCTCCAGTCGATAAGCCTTCTCTTTTGTGATAGGATCTGCTTTAACCTCCTGTTTACCTGGATC
>DASYTA010000388.1:0-1782 GCA_036002745.1 Cyclobacteriaceae bacterium
AATCTATCGATACTATTCTTAGGTATGTAGATGCTAAAGAAGAAGGCTTGATCGAGAAAGTCTATGTTACTGGATGTCTATCGCAGCGATACAAAGACGATCTTGAAAAAGAAATCCCTTTGGTAGATGCATGGTTTGGCACTCGCGATCTTTCACGTTTATTGAAACAACTCAACGCCAATTATAAACATGAATTGGTTGGCGAGCGGATTCTTACTAACCCAAGTCATTTTGCTTATTTAAAAATTTCAGAAGGTTGCGACAGACCTTGCTCTTTTTGCGCTATCCCGTTGATGCGTGGCAAACATCTTTCCCGGCCGATCGAAGAATTAGTTTTGGAAGCTAAGAACCTCGCTAAAAACGGAACGAAAGAATTGCTCCTCATCGCGCAAGACTCTACCTATTATGGTCTTGATCTTTACAAAAAAAGAAACCTGGCCGAATTACTTCAGCGGCTTTCTGATGTAGATGGAATAGAGTGGATTCGTCTTCATTATGCATTCCCAACTGGCTTCCCAATGGATGCATTAGATGTGATGGCCGAACGAAAAAACATTTGCAAGTATCTTGATATTCCTTTACAACATGGTTCCACCGAAATATTGCAACTCATGCGAAGAGGAACAACTAGAGAAAAGACTGAAGCCTTATTAAAAACTATCCGCGAAAAGGTTCCGAGTATTGCTATTCGGACAACTTTAATTGCAGGACATCCAGGCGAAACTCAAAAACATTTTGATGAGATGATGACTTTCGTTGAAAACTCGCGATTTGACAGGTTGGGCGTGTTCACTTATTCACATGAAGAAAATACACACTCCCATTCTATGGCCGATGATGTTCCTGCAAAAGTTAAACAAGAACGTGTGGATCAGTTAATGGAACTTCAACAAGGAATTTCATTGGAATTGAACCAAGCTAAAATTGGAAGGACATTTAAGGTCTTGGTCGATCGCAAAGAAGAAGGAGTATTTATTGGTCGCACAGAATTTGATTCTCCCGAAGTAGATAACGAAGTGATTTTAAAGAGTGCCGATTACCTGCGCCTGGGTGATTTTGTAAAGGCTAAAGTAACAAGCGCTACAGAGTTCGATTTGATGGCGGACGTCATTTAGACTATTGTTAAAAAGTTCTTAAATCGAAAATGCTTTAAATATAAAATAGCGATCTTCATTTTTTAAAGAACCAAATTACCCGCTTAGCCGTTATTCGCTTCATGCTTTACCCCAAACCATCTTGTTGTTGATATGCAGCTGCACAAAATTGCGCTAGCGGATACGCGCTCCTTCTCCCCTTTTTTTCTTGACTACATTTCGCAAAAAGAATCTCTTAAAAAATTCTATCATCGGTTTCCCGAAATTTCAAACTTCAAAGATCAAATCACTGAAAAATCACATTCCTTCCCTCAAGCCACACGAGCCGTCTTATTTAAGACGTTAAGCAAACAATACGAAGGAATAAAAATATCAGAGCAAGTAGCAGATAATATCAAGTTGCTCTCCGATACAAATACTTTTACAGTAACCACTGGCCATCAATTAAATATTTTTACCGGGCCACTCTATTTCATTTATAAGATCGTTACCGTCATCAATTCTTGTAAGGTGCTCAAAGCAAAGTACCCTGAATTCAATTTTGTTCCTGTGTATTGGATGGCCAGCGAAGATCATGATTACGATGAAATCAAATCGTTTCGATTGAATGACAAAAAATATTCCTGGGAAACTGATCAAACGGGAGCAGTCGGGCGATTTGATCCAAAGAGTTTAGGCAAGCTCGCCG
>DASYTA010000389.1:0-6355 GCA_036002745.1 Cyclobacteriaceae bacterium
ACTAAAAGATATCAGCAAACAGATGCTCACCACACAACTACGAGAGCTTGAAAACGATGGAATCATCGAACGTAAAATTTATCCGGAGATTCCACCTCGCGTAGAGTATTTTATAACTCCTAAAGGACAATCATTGATGCCGATCATTGATTTGATGCGCGATTGGGGGCATGAATATTTAATTAAAGCCGACGCGGCAGCGTAACTACACTTCCACCCATGTGTGGTCAGCAAGCAGTTTCACCTCAGCCACAAAATTGTAAGGACAACCTTTACGTCCCCATTCTTTCGGGCCAATCATCGAGAGCAGATGAATTCCTTCTTTTTCTTCGTAAAGAAAATAGTTATGACCGATCACGGGAGCAAAATTGAGTTTCGCTTCATATACGATCATTGATAACTCTTTACGCTTTTGAATTTCTTTTGCCTGGATGGCGAGCAGTTCGATTTGTTGCCTTATCTGCGTAAGCTGCATGTTCGTTTGCTCTTCCATTGCTGAGAGCGCTTTGTGACGGATCACTCCTTCTTCAGTTGGGCGTATCACAGCTCCAGATACAGACGAGGAGTAAGGCAACACACTAAATTGTTTGTGATAGAGCTCGGTGTTTGTAAGCTCTTTGCCTCCGACTAAATGCGTCCTGGTAATTTTCAAAAGTCCTTTGGGAGTGATCTCGTGCAACACTTTCAACACAACCTGCTGCTCGCGTGTAAACTTGACGGCAAACGCGAGTTGACTACTAAATTCAATTTGAATTGTATCCGCGAATGATGGATCGCATGGATGCTCATCTCCATCGGGCACTTCGGCATATTGCGAAGCGAAGGCTTGATCTTCCAATGAAACCCAGTTCATACTAATGCTTATTTTTTTGCCGGTAGCATCGACTTCAATTTTATAAATGCCCGACTTGGGGCGATCGCCAAATTCGTATGTACCTTTTTCAGGAAAGAGTTGCCAGGAGGAGACGAAATTAAATGCTTCGACCATGTGAATTAGAAATTTTCGATGTTAACAAACGGAAAGCAAACGTAAAAGATTTTCTCTTGTACTTTTACATTTCGGACGAATGACAATGTACACACAAAGCGTATTGGTGATAAATGAGAAACAGGAGTATCTTCTTCTTACTTTTGCGCGATGAAAGATTTCAGCGAAGTAGATGAAACTGACGAACCCGATGACGACCTCTTCGAGCATCACCGGATAATTGCCGATCCTGGACAAAGTTTGTTACGCATCGATAAATTCTTGATTGATCGATTGCCGAATGTTACCCGCACGAAAATCCAAAACGGTATTCATGATGGTTTTGTGAAAGTCAACGAAAAGCCCATCAAACCAAATTATAAAATTCATCCGAATGATGTCATCACGATTTCATTTCCTGAGCCACCTCGCGACACGGATGTAAAGCCGGAGAATATTCCGCTCAATATTGTATTTGAAGACGAGCACCTTTTGGTGGTGAATAAAGCAGCAGGCATGGTAGTTCATCCGGCTTTTCAAAACTGGGCTGGCACATTAGTGAATGCGCTTACTTACCATTTTCAAAACCTTCCACAAATGGTTGGCAATGATGGACGCCCTGGCCTCGTTCATCGGATTGACAAAGACACATCCGGCTTGCTTGTGATAGCCAAAACAGAAACGGCTATGACTTCATTGGCAAAACAATTTTTTGATCATTCCATCGAGCGAACGTATCAAGCTCTTGTGTGGGGAGTTCCTGAGCCAACTGAAGGAACCATTAACATCAATGTGGGGCGGAGCTTGAAAGATCGAAGAGTAACTGCTGCTTTTCCGGATGGAGATTTTGGCAGAACGGCCATCACTCATTTCAAGTTACTGAAAGATCTTCGTTACGTTTCATTAATTGAATGTCGTTTGGAAACAGGTCGCACGCACCAGATTCGTGCGCACATGAAATATCTTGGTCATCCAATTTTCAATGATGAAATGTATGGCGGAAATAAAGTTGTGAAAGGCACTGTATTTTCAAAATACAAACAGTTTGTCGACAACTGTTTTAAGATCATTCCTCGCCAAGCACTTCACGCAAAGACATTAGGATTTATTCATCCCGCCACACAAAAATTTATTCAGTTCGATTCAGAGTTGCCAGAGGATTTTAAAAATGTAATGGAAAAGTGGGAGCATTACGTGAAGTACAATTGATCCCACTTCAAAGGCTGTCCACTTTTTTTATTTCTCAGTATACTCTAATAAATCTCCAGGCTGACATTCAAGAACCTTGCAAATAGATTCCAGTGTGCTGAATCGGATAGCTTTTGCTTTTCCGGTTTTGAGTATCGAAACATTAGCGAGCGTTAAATCCACTTTTTCCGAAAGTTCATTCAAAGACATTTTTCGCTTCGCCATCATCACGTCTAAGTTTACAATGATCGGCATGTCTTATACTGTTAGCTCGTTTTCTGACTGAATTTCTACGCCACGTTTAAAAACTTGAGAAAGGACAAACACGAGGCCAGCCATTAAAATGAAATCTCCATTAACCCACTCTCCTTGAAGTCCACCTGTTGCTTTTAACAACCAACCGGTATGTGCATTTTTTAGCATTGATACAATCCAGATTTCGAATAATACATAACTGATTTTTTCCATTTTCTTAGATACTTCCATGGTGAAGGGATTCATCAAGTTCACCTTCGAAAGCGTTTTGATTACCAGGAAAGACACGTACGCTTTCATGAGGGATAAGGCAATGATAAAGGAAACTGATCCGGTGTAGTGCCAGCCATTGAATTGCCTTAGGCTATACAAATCCAATCCTTTATAAAGATTGCGGGCAGCATCAGGATTGACAACGCTTACGCAATAAGAGACAAGCACTGCACCTGCCTCTATCATAAAACCAACAAATGCAACCCACGCCAGGATATGCATTATGGTGAGGATTTGAAACGTTCTCGTTTTCTTGATATCTGTATTCATAATTTTATTGATTTATGATAACTAACGATCAAATATCAATAATGTTTTATTGATAAACAATAAATTTGATATGAATAACGATAATTTTAAGGAAAAGGCGATTTTAGGGTCAAAAGCCTGATTTTATTTGAAAGGAATCTTTTCAAAAGATTGAAGGAGAGGTAAAAACAAAAAGCCCCCTGTCGATGCCAGAGGGCTTTGAACTGGATTTGAAAAATCTATTTCTTCTTGATGGAGTATTCCGCTTCGGTGCTCGAATCCACTTGCATCTTCATGTCTTCAGGAATTTGCCCGCCAGCTAGCAAAATCATAAAACCTTTTTGCTCTGCATAAGCTTTTGAAGTCTCAGGCCATCCCGTCGCGAGGTTAACATGACTTTTAACAACACGTCTTCCTTTAAAATTTGTAGTTGCTTTAAAACCTTGTGGCAGCGTAATTACTCTGGTTGTATCGGTAGTTGCAATCTGTCCATCTCCCACAACTACTGCAGCAGGATCTTGAGCAGACTCAAGAGTCCAAACATTTTCAGTCTTTATTGGAATTGGTGCAGTAATTTCATTTTTACTGTTCCAGGTAAGTCCTACTTTCACTTTGTTCTCAGGATATTTGATCATTGCTGTTTCGAGACTGTTTTTTATTGAATTCTTTGAGAACGAATTTTGAAGTCCCTGCTTGTATTGTGCGACTTGATCTTCCTTAAAACCATTAGCAGTTGTTAATCCCGACCAAAGATTTTCGTCGTTTTCGATTGACTCTATTGCACCATCCTTTGTCAAGACGAAGTTGAATTTTTTTCCTTTCATCACCTGCATGATTTTGTTTGGCAAATTCTTGGTGGTGTCACCTTCTGAATCCATTTGCATATTTCCCGGCGAAATGTTGGCCGACAGCTTTGTGTATTCAATTTCGAATTTCGCTCCTTTTGAAGTCAGCTCAGTAATTTTCATCAAAGCACTAGCCTTAATTACTGTTTCAACATTCTGTTCAAAGCCATTGCCAGCAATATGTTGTTTCATAGAAGCCGATTGTGACCAATCATAGGTGTCACCTTTCTTAAACGAATATTGAAGTTTGTACTCTTTTTGAGCACTTGCGAAAAAAGTAATACCAACAAATAAAGCCGACAGGGATAAAAATTTTTTCATGTGAAGGGGTTTGTGTGAATCAAAGGTAGAAGAAGCGCTTAAAACAAAAAATGGACATTGATCCAATACAGAGACCAACTTCTTGAAAACTTAAAACGCTTCTGCTTTTCGAATGATCTTTTTGTCAATCCAATTCAATAAGAGAATAAAAGCAATTCCAAAACAAACTAATCCCGGATAACCGGCAAAAAAACGAAAGGCACCAAATGAAAGTTTAAAATCAGTTACTGCAAGGGCAACGATCAAAGTAATTATGAATGAGAATAATCCTAAGCCCAACCAAAAATTATCGCGTGAAATTCCTCTTGCTTGTTCTTTTGATTCAATAAGAGTTATCAAACGATCAGCAAAATAAACAGGCAATACATATTCAGGCTCGCGCTTTAAAGCATCAAAAACTTTTTGATAAGCTTGTGCATCAGTTCCTTCATTCTGGAAATCACCACGCTCAAACTGATTTTGCAAATTTTCGTCTTCTTGTTTCATAGCAATTGTTCTTTACCAAGATATTTCTTTACTTTTTCTTTCAATAAGTTCCGGGCACGGAAAAGATAATTCTTTACTGTGCCTTCCGGCATTCCAGTCACCTCACCGATTTCTCCATAGTTCATCTGATCTACATGATACAAGGTGAGTATGGTTTTGTAATGGGGAGGAAGCTGATCGATTAGCTTTAAAGTCATCGCTTCAATTTCATTGTCCTCCATGCTTTCCTGCGGATCACTATCGGAAATAAAATGGGCAGTAAAACTTTCCTCTTCCGGAATATAGCTCAGCGCGATTTTCTTTTTTCTTAAATGATTGATTCCCATTCGGTAAGCAATGGTTGCGATCCAAGTGCTGAGTTTGGATTGAAAGTTGAACTCCGAAATTTTTTCATACACCTTCAAAAACACATCCTGACAAAGTTCTTCGCGATCCTCATTTCGATCTACCAGCCTGCAGACCATATGGGCTACAAGTCTCTCATGCTGTTTAATCAACAGCCTGAAAGCCTGTTTATCACCGCTAACTATGCGCGAGACCAGCGCTCGATCGTCTATCATTTCGGGGTTAGACACAAGCTTTATACGGGATGTTGCAGGAAGTTAGACAAAAAGATGCGGGTTGTTGGATGTCGGAATCTTGTCATTGAATAGAATCTTAAAAAAAATCTTTATGGAACTGCAACATTGTTCATTCAGCCCCTGTCTCACGCTCCAAAATCAATAAAACAGAAACTAAAAATTTACAGCTATGGACCGTAACGTAATGGAAGTATTAATGCCGATTGCCATCTTAGGTAGCTTTGGTACTGCAGTTTATTTCTTTGCCAAAGTGATGACCGACTATATTCTGAAAAAGAAAATGATAGAGAAAGGTTTTGTTAATGACGATACCCAAGCCATTTTCAAACAACACACTGTCGATAATAAGCATGCTTCTTTAAAATGGGGCCTGATCACTTTCTTCGCTGGGTTGTCGCTCATCATTATGGAGTACATTCCTGCAGAGCCTCAATCACCGCTGCCCTATGGATTGTTTGCAGTTTCGGTTTCGCTTGGCTTTTTGATTTACTATTTTCTGATGAAGAAGGAGTCAAAGTAACATTTCCAGAATTATAAAGTCTAGTTGAAATAAAGGAAGATCTAGTCACCATAGGATTGTTATGTTTTTTGAAACTACAAAGCGATAATTATGTTCAGCAATTATATCAAAACAGCGATCCGTAGTTTACTGCGTCATCGTTTCTTTTCGGCGATCAATGTATTTGGCCTTGCCGTGGCCATGACGCTTTCGATGATCATCATTATGTTGGTGGCGGATCAGATGATGTATGATCGCTACAATACAAAGCGCGATCGCATCTATCGCATCAATAGCATACCGAGTGGTGAAAATGGATCGGAACGTACAGAGACGGCAACGACCACTCTTCCTTTGCGGGATGAACTGCTAGAAAAATATACCGGGATTGAAAAAGCTGTTCGCATCGTTCGCGGTTTTGGAAATATGTGGATTGAAATCGAGCAGAATGTGAATATTCCTGTGGCGGGCTATTATGCTGATCCGGAAGTATTAGATGTATTTGAATATGAGTTGGAGTATGGCGACAAACGAACTGCTCTCGTTGAACCATATTCTGTTGTTCTTACGAAGAAAACCGCAAAAAAATTATTCAAGCAGGAAAACCCAGTAGGCGAAAGTTTTAAAGTGGGAGAAGACGGACCATATAAGGTTACAGGAGTTTTAAAGGAAACTAATCACAAATCGCACA
>DASYTA010000390.1:0-1587 GCA_036002745.1 Cyclobacteriaceae bacterium
GCTCTTGAAACGTACAGTTTATTATACGATATCAAACAAAAGAAGCCGGCCCTCGATTTACGCGAAGGCGAATTCTATAATGGTATTCCTGACATCAGTATTAAAGTCGCGAAAAAATTCAAGGATGGAGTTACATTAAAAGATGTGACCATTTATGATCATCGTGGTCGCAATGGCAATAAGCAAGTAACAAAAGCTGATTCTGGAAAAATGTGCACCATCTTTAATGAACAGTATTTAAAACTAGAACTGTTTAGAGGATACAATTACGATGAGGGATCGGGGCAGGACTTGAGCGGGCGCTACACTAATGAAGAAACGTTTAGTAAAACAAAGTTCGACAAGACGGAAATTGTTTTTGATTTATCTTCTTTTGGTTTGCAGCGCACCGAAAAGAAATGGTTTGCCAGTAACAGGATCATGCGCAACATGGCCGAATTAGAAATAGATATGGATTCCATGACTCGTGAAATCATGACGCAGAAGCAACTTGTTTACAACCTTCAAAAATCATTATTCTTCTTTAATTATAAGAAAGATTCAATACCAATGAGTCCTGATCTTAGCGCATTTGTGCGTCAAAAGGATTCGTTAGCTCTGGTAAGGCAAAGGGATACAACAAAGAAGGCAGAGGGAGTACCTCTCAAGCGTTTTGATGCCGCACCTCCCTCAGCTGGTGGCAATGCTTTTGTTCAGAACACTGTTAAGCAACCCGTCAATATTCGTCCGAAAGAAGTAAAATTTTCGGATAGCATTTTCAAAAAGGAACCGACAAGTGCTGAAACCAACTTCGCTTTAGGTAAAGTGAGAATGGTTAAAAGTCAACTTCAAAATTCAAATGCTCAAATTGACAACTACAGATCTGAATACCGTGTTTTTGAAATTCAATGGCATAAAATAATGGCCAACTCGATAGCTTGCATTGCCATGTTCCTGATCGGTGCGCCTTTGGGTGCGATTATAAAAAAAGGTGGATTGGGAGTTCCTGTGATTGCATCGATTTTTTTCTTTATTGTTTTTTACGTTCTGAGTTTAATGGGGGAGAAGTGGGCAAGAGCAGAGACACTTCCAATGATTGTAGGTATGTGGATGCCGTGTGCCATTCTTTTCACGATAGGCTTAGTCTTTTTAAGACAAGCCAGAGCCGATGCCCGGTTATTTGATGCTGACTTTTATAGTGTAGTGTTTGATAGGATCAAAAAGCGCCTTCCGACTTTTCTTCAGGTGAAATCAGAACCAGCCTAGATTTGGATATTCTCGCGTTTTGTCATACTTTTGCCGCGATAAAAAAACAAGGATTAAAAGCAAAAATCGAAGCAGATGTATCTTACCGCAGCAACAAAACAAGATTTATTCAGCAAACACGGGTTTGCTAAAAAGAAAACTGACACCGGTTCCCCTGAATCTCAAGTGGCTCTATTTACACACAGAATCAATTATTTGACTGGCCATTTGAAGACAAACAAGAAGGATTACTCAACTCAACAGGGCTTATTGCGCCTGGTAGGCCAGCGCAAGAAGTTGCTGAACTACCTTCAGCGTACTAATATCGAGCGTTATCGCTCCATCCTTACGGAACTAGACCTT
>DASYTA010000391.1:0-6288 GCA_036002745.1 Cyclobacteriaceae bacterium
TTTGTCAGGGGCCTTAAAGCAATTCGCATCGTTTGCGCAAGCAGCAGTGGTTAAATCAGGATTAGTTAATGCTTCGACTACCCCCAACAGTAAAACCGCCTTCGACTACAACTTCACTATCAAAGATCTTGAAGGCAAGAAAATGGAATTCAAGAATTTTCAGGGAAAGGTGATCTTCTTGAATCTGTGGGCAACTTGGTGCGGACCTTGTAGAAGCGAAATGCCTTCCATCCAGAAATTATATGAAGGAATCGACAAAGATAAAGTGACATTCGTTATGCTTTCACTCGATAAAGATACTCACCTTGAAAAGGTAAAGACTTTTGTAAACAGTCGTTCATTTACCTTCCCTATTTACATGCCCTCAGGCTACCTGGCCGATCAACTTCAGGTGCCATCCATACCTACAACTTTCGTCATTACCAAAGACGGTATTATCGATTTAAAAGAAGTAGGCATGAAAAATTACAACACGAACAAATTCAAAAAATATTTGGAAGGACTAGCGGCCAGATAGCTCTTGAGCTTAGCCTATTCTCTTTGAAACCAAATCGGCAAGTATCAGCAGTCCCTCACGCAAATTCTCGTCATTCAACTTTAGAAGTTCGTCTTTAGGAAGTCCTTCCTTGTTGGAAGTAAGCTTTGTGTCAAGTTTTCCTGATGCCTTTTTCTTTTCAGCTTCTTCCATCTGTTTTCTTCGCTTCGCCTCATTCAATGATACGTTGGTCTCATGTAAATTCTTTCTGAGGTCGTCCGTATCCACTATGAAATTTTTAAGATTAGAATCGTTTTTAACGCGTTCACTGTAAGACTTATTTAGGCTTGCAATGATTTTATCATTGACATCAGCGGTCTTCTGAAATGATGCTGCGCCAATTACATCCCATGGCAGTGCACTAAGGTTTGCACTTTCACCATATTCCTTTGCATCTAATGCAGTAGGAAGTTTGATGTCAGGCTCCACTCCTTTGTGCTGAGTGCTGCTTCCACTCACTCTATAAAACTTTTGAAAAGTGTATTTCAATTCACCAACAGGAGCATTTTTCTCATTCATTACCTGCTTCAAATCTTGCACGCGCTGTACAGTTCCTTTACCATAAGTAGATTCGCCAGCTATTACCCCGCGATGATAATCCTGTATTGCACCAGCAAAAATCTCTGAAGCAGAAGCGCTGAATCGATTAGTAAGAACAACGAGTGGTCCGCTATAAGCGATGCTTTTATCATCATCCTCACCTACCTGCACTTGGTTATTCGAGCTACGAACTTGTACGACTGGGCCGTCTTTGATAAACAAACCTGTAAGATCTATTGCTTCCATCAACGAACCACCGCCATTATTTCGCAAGTCCATAACTAATCCTTCGATTCCTTCGGTCTTTAATTCGCCAATCAATTTCTTTACATCGCGAGTGGTACTACGATAGTCTGGATCTCCTTTCTGATAGGCATCGAAGTCCATGTAAAAACCAGGTAGCATAATCACGCCAAGTTTCATTTCCTTCCCACCCGACTGATAGCGAATCACATTCTTCTTGGCAGCCTGATCCTCCAGTTTAATTTTATCTCTTACGAGTGTGATCTCCTGCGAGGGGCCGTTAATGCCCGTTACAGCAGGGTATATCAGCAATCTAACGAAGGTTCCCTTGGGGCCTTTTATTAATTTCACTACATCATCCAAGCGCCAGCCAATCACATCCACCATTTCTCCTTCTTTCCCTTGAGCTACACCAATAATAAAATCATTAGCATGAAGCTTACCCGACTTATCCGCATCTCCACCGGGCAGAATCCTCGACACTTTAGTGTAGTCATTTTCAGTTTGAAGCGAAGCACCAATCCCTTCCAAAGAAAGGCTCATGCTCTGCTTAAAGAGATCCGAAGCTTTTGGTGAGAGATAATTTGTATGCGGATCATAAGCTTCTGTGATGCAATTCATGTAGATATTGAATACATCCTCCGAATTGAACTGACTAAAGGATTTGGAGAAGCGATCGTATCGCTTCTTTATCACATCTGTTATTTCTTCCTGCTTTTTTCCTGATAGTTTAAGACTTAGCGCCTGGCTTTTGATAATTTTTCTCCAAATATCGTTGAGTTCATCTACTGTTTTTGGCCATGGAGCTTTCTCTCGATCATTATCATAATATTCATCTGCCGTATAATCAAAATCTTTCCCGATAAGGTTTTTGTAAACATAGTCCATTCGTTCACTATAGCGTTTGCTAAACACCTTGTAAATTTCATAGGCAGGACTTACATCTTCTTTCCTGGTAAGGTCATCGATGACATTTTTATATTTATCGAATGATTGAATATCAGAAGCAAGAAAATAAACTCGGTTATTATCTAACTCGTTAATGTATTGTTGCAGAATTGCCGCTGAAAGTGAATCATTTAAAGAAATTTTTCTATAGTGATAGGTGTCAAGTATGTACGAAATTACGCGAGCCTCGCGTCCATACACTGGCTTAGGTTTAAGCTCTGTTGTGTCGGCAACACCGCCTTCAGAAAATTGAAAGAACAAACTAAATAACCACAGCACCAATATCTTCTTCATATCAATTTATGTTTATTTTATATAATAGGATAAACGGGTCCCAACTGTAGTGAGTTACGTCAGCCAATCAGGAGACTTTATCAAAATCAAATTCTTTGAGAAATTTTTCAAGTTCTTCAATAGATTTAAATTCAAAAGATTTCTTAGCCCCCAACGTAGAATGCAGGTCAATCTTAACCGCATCAATATTGCGGGTGTTTCTTTGCGACTTTGGTTTTTGCAATTTATAATCCGCTTCTTCCTTTTTAGAAACAGTAAAGGCTGTAGCTCTGACATTTTTACAATAAGAACATTGATAATGTTTTAATAGCTCCTTAGGAGAGCCGTCTTCATTTGTTTCTGCAATTTCCTCCTTCCAAACTTTCATCGTGTAGAACCCACAGTTATTACACTGTAGTGCTATAAGATGACCATCGTACTTTTCAATTTTCACGTCACCGGTCGATTCATCAATCCACACGTCATAATCAATAGAAAAAATGTTTTCTTCAGCTTGCATGCCCAGGTTAAGATGAACATCCTCTTCATCCTCGCTCAGCAAACGCATCTTATGACCATTTTTCGGATTGATGCGTGGATCATATCGAAGCTTTCTCAATTTAAAATTAAGTTTTGTAGGATAGTAAAACTGAAGGATAAGCGAAGCAACATAACCGACCAATGTTGCCAAAGCTATGCCAAAAAATATTCGAACGAAGAACCACAAACCCAACGTGGTAAATTTCTCCATTCCATAAAGGTTAACCGTACAGGCAGCGGCCAAACCAAAGAAAAAATAAACACGTTTTAACCAGTTGATTTCATTAAGATTAATGAAATCATACTTCTCTTTGGCGTCCTTAATGGATGATACTTTCAGTTTATAAAAAAGGTAAATAAATATGGCAATAGCTATAAACGCGATTGTGCCTATTATCATTACTTCGTTCCAAATGACTAGAAAAGGAATTGGGTCCGCCTTTTGATTCATAGTTTAAAAGTTTTCGCCTAAAGTTAGCTATAAAACCGAAAAGCGGTTCAAAATATTATGCCGTAAGGGTGCGTATTTTGGGTGATTTGTCGAGAAAAATCATGTTTGAGGTTGAACAACTAAAGAGTGGTTTATCGATGGTTATCCGCCATTACTTTCTTAAGATCTGCTGGTGAATAATTGATCGATTTTATTGTCTTACTATCTGACTTTCGATACACTAACCATTTTCCACCTTCTTCACGGTAAAAGCATTCTGTGTCTTTATTCATTTTATAAAAGGCAACCGTATCAATAGCTTCTTGTTCTGAAGAACAAGCCTTGCTCATATTAGACCGCTGGACTTCTTCAAATAAGTCGTTGAACTTTTCCCCCAGACCAAATTCAAGTATCGCACCTGATAAGACATATTGAATATCACAAAGTGCATCAGCTACTTCAACTATATCACGATTCTTTACAGCCTCTTCTAGCTCTTTTAGCTCTTCTTCAATTAAAGAAATACGGAGCTTGCATCGGTCTTCTGATGGAATTTGTGGAGCTGATATAATGGGATGCTTAAAAGTTTGATGAAATTTAGCTACCAAGTTAAGGGAATCGGGTTGTTGCATTTTCATTTACGGATCGTGTATTAATTGTAATTTAAATTCAATGTTTCAATCATAAGTAAATCTGCATCAGTTACTTACAATACCATATTATCGATTTTTTTTAATTAAAGTAAAAATTAAAATTAGTTATCTTCCTTCAATAGAAAAGGAGTAACCAAAATTAATTCCAATTCGGAAGGTTTGAGAGAAGTGATTGGTATTTACCGAACTAAAGACTTTTTCATATTGAGGATCCATTGATACATTTCGATAGCCAACATCAATCCCAATGAAGGAGTCAATAGTAAACCCATCCTTGTTTAATCTTTGCATCAATCGTGCTCCTAACAGTATTCCATACTCAGCCTTTTGTTCCGTTGCACTAGCAGTAATCACACTAGTGGGCATTGGCGACATCGTCAAATTTGAGTTGAGAACCAAATTGGTAAACCTTACTTCGTGAGCAAAATACCACATCCCCAACTTAATTGGGTTATAGAATTTTTGTTTTAAAGAGATAGCATAACCACGCTCATAGATCTGTCCTACCGGAACTCCTAAATCGGATGTAAAGAAAGGATCTCGAATTCCTTCGAATGAAAATTCATGACCAAGTCTTGCTTCATTATAGAATTCTATTCCCATGGGCAAGCGCCCAACAAATACTGCCGCAGGATTTCCCTGAATTATTACACTACGATACTCGGGGTACCGAGGTGAAAAGTAGGCGAATCCTCTTCTCATCTTTTTCTTAACAATTGGTGCAGGAGTCTTTGACTTCTCTACAAGCGCATTAATGGCATTAGCCATATTTTTATCTTCGTAAAATGGCTTGTAAAATCCAGTGAGTACTCCATCTTGCTCATACAATTCCCAAGTCCCGACACGAAGGTCATCTTCAATCTCACCTTTAGTCTGCAATGACCCATTAGGATAGTAACCTAAATACGTCCCCTTTCCACGATCAAACTCGCATTCACCCTCCAACTTTCCATCTTCATAAAAGTATTGCCACTTTCCCTGGTCTTTATTATCTATGACCTGACCTTTTACTTTTAGTTTTCCTCCGGCATAATATTCACGATAGTCACCAGATCCTTTAGTGTAAGTAATCTCACTTCGAACTGAACCATCTTTATGATAGGTGCTCCAGTATCCATTCTTTTTGCCACTTACAAATTCACCTTTCGAGCTAACTTTTCCATCTTCAAAATAGTAAGTCCACACACCGACAGGTTCGTCATTTTCATATTTTCCTACGGACGATATTTTTCCTGAGGCGTAATAAAATTTCCATTCACCATTCTTTTTTCCTGCCGCATAGTCTCCTTCGCTTTCTAAGGTGCCTCCCTCTTCAGCAAACATACGCCAATGACCAACATTTTTAGGGCCGGACTTCGGTCCTTCAGCCATTACTTTTCCCGAATGGTAAAACTCTGTGTAACGACCGAAGTCGTCCACGTATTCGATCTCCCCTCGCTTGGTGCCATCCTCAAAAAAAGTGTTCCAAAGGCCATTACGTTTATCTTCCACGTACTCGCCGGTCTCTTTTAATTCTCCACTCTCATAATAAATTTTCCAAATCCCTTCTCTCAATTTTCCATCTATAGTTCCTTCCATGCTCTTTTGACCATTCTCGTAGAAATATTCCCACAATCCATAGTTTGAATTCTGGCGAAGAATACCTCTCATCTTCAAATTGCCTGTTTCATAATAAAACTCCCAAACACCGGTGGTTTCATTATTAACAAATTGTCCTTTCGACTCTATGTGCCCGTTAAGAAAATAGGAGATGTAGCGTCCTTGTAAAATATTACTGATGGTATCTTTAACCTGGTAGATTTCTTTCAGATTTTTTTTTGCGGCATCGTGATAAGTATAGCGAGTAAGTCGTTGCGCTAAACCATGCAAAGTAGGCAGCGTAGCAATCACAAAAAGAAGTAACCCCTTTTTCACCAGCCGATCCATCCAGTAAATTTAATCAGAAATTAGCCTCGTTAATCGAACAAAGTGAGGTTTCCAAATTGGTCGGCCGGAGGAACAGGCAGGATTAAAGACGGTCTATCAAAGGAAATGGTATTAAGCTGAGGAGACACAGGAAAACCATCCATCTGGTTGGGAATAGTTCGCAACAAAGAAGCTAGATCATTCTCAGTCGACTCCTTGCT
>DASYTA010000392.1:0-1959 GCA_036002745.1 Cyclobacteriaceae bacterium
ACATAGATGCCCCCGCATGATTCTACTTCAAACTTTACATGTTCATAGCAGGCGATCTTTTTTTGGTTCACAAGTCCCGCTGTTACCAATATCTGCACCCCATGACAAATTGCAAAAATGTATTTATTGCTTTTCGAAAACTCTTTCACTATTTTAATTACAGTGGCATCATTTCGCAAATATTCCGGCGCACGGCCGCCGGGTATCAGCACGGCTTCATACTCTTCGGTATTTACTTCGGCAAATGATATTTCCGATTCAACAAGATATCCTTTTCGTTCAACATAGGTATCCCACCCCGGTTCAAAGTCATGGATCACGAGGTTTAATTTTCTTGCAGAAGGTGCTGCTATTACAGGAACATACCCCGCTTCACGCAGCCGATGTGATGCAAAAAGAATTTCAAAACTTTCACCGGCGTCACCAGTTATGATCAATATTTTTTTGGAAGTTTTCATATGCAATATCGTTTTTTGACTATTCTGAAATGATGATGGTAAAGATAGACAAGGATTAGCATTTCACTGCCAGTGAGTGCCAGGAAATAAGCCGTTGTTGCTTTCGGTCCCGCGCTCTCTGGAGTGTTCAGTAAATAAAACATTTGGAGTGTTGGCTTGAGTTTGCAACTCAAGCCATCGTAGATACATATTTTGAGAGCTGCAAGAAGTCCTGCCTGGCTTGCCCGTAGGTAGTTTCTGCGCTGCTCTTCATAAATAATCTTCGGCTTTCCCCTTCTTTCCAGACTGCTCCGATCAACTAAACATTCTCAAGTGCTGGTTCGAGTTTCCGTCGTAGGCGGACGCAGTCCTAATTTAAGGCATTGAAGATTCAGAATCATAGTTGTCCACGTCACAAACAACTTCGGAAGGACGGCATTGTATCGTTTTAGAATTTTCACTAACTTGATATATTACCAACCACTAACTGCGATGAGATCATGGCTCGCAAACAACCACCTTTAGGCAGATTAAAAGAAATAGTGGACCTGTTCCCCCTTCTAACTGTTTTGCTAACACTAATAGGTTACTTACATCTTACCTTTTACTACTCCCATTGGGGCATTAACATTGCAGAATACTTAACATTTACAGAAATCATTCTTTCCTTCCTTAAGGCCGGCTTGTTTTTTATTGCATGTGTTGTCGCTTACATTTTCCTTGGTGGAATTTATGGAATCATTTTTTCACCCTTTATGGAAAATTTCGAAAGAATGAGAGCTAGGCAACAGATGAGAGAAAAAAAGAAAGAGAAAAAGGATTTTGATAACACTCATACACAATCACAATACCAGATACACTTTGAAACTCCAAAAGAAGACGATAACAGGACAAATGAAATGAAAGAGAATAATAAATCGCGAAAATCGCGCGGTGACACAATTGGAGTAATAATTGGTATTAGTATATCACTGATTATAATGTATTTTTTATATAGGGGTTCCTGGGTAAACTACCATTTCGGGTGGGCCATTTTCGCGAATTTGTTCATTTTCATGATCCTCTTGATACTTATCGGGTTCGCGATGCACATGTTTGAAATGACGAGACGAGTGGACGACCCGCATTTCAGGTTCAAGGAATTGAAGGTTGATGATCTTTTCTTAAATCCCAAAACTTTAGTGCCCGCAATAGTTCTTCTGGTGGTAAGCGCAACTGTCTTTTATTCTCATTATGAAGTTCATTGGACTGAGACAAAGCCACCCGAATGTCTTCTAGAGCTTAAAAATGATGCCCCACTCCATACAGATTCCAATTTTATTATCGTTGGGAAAACTGAAAATTTTTACTTTTTCTACAATCTGAATGGAAAAGAAACTGCCATATATCCCGTGGCAGAGGTTAAATCGTTTCGTAAGCGAAACTAAAAATAGGATGTTGACCTCCCTGTTCTCCGGAGTGTTCCAATCGATTAAAAATAGAAACTAAGAACCCTTTGTCTCAGCGTATATCCTGGCACTAA
>DASYTA010000393.1:0-4602 GCA_036002745.1 Cyclobacteriaceae bacterium
AAAAGAATACAAGACTTTTGAGTGCCGCACAACCCATGGGACAAGTGAAAGCATTGGCTAAGGCGATCGAAGTAGAATTAAAAAACGGAATGATCCCAGAAGAGTCGGTGATCATCTTGCCTGACGAAAAACTATTGACACCTGTTTTGCACAGCATCGCGCCAGTGCTAGATAAGTTTAATGTCACGATGGGTTTTCCATTGGCAAGTTCGCCAGTTTATAATTTGGTAGAACAGTTGGTGGAACTACAAATATCCTCAAAGCGAGACTACTTCAATTATCAACAGGTACAATCAGTGTTGTCGCATCCGTATGTCGTGGCAGGTGGAGCAGCCGCTGTTCATGCCAAGATGAAGGAAATCACAAAGCACAATTGGGTGTCGGTGCCAAAGGACTTTTTGGGATCGGAGATAAAATTGCATTCTGTAATTTTTAACGAGGCGGAAACAATTACAACTTATCTTCTTCAGGTACTACAAGCGATGACTTCAATTATGTCATTAGATGGTGTTGACCAGGAGTATATTCATCGAGGAATTCAATTGCTTAATCGCTTAGATGCAGTCTGGAGCAGGGAAGAAACGGGAGAGAAATCAATTACTAATAAATTAAAATCATTTCTCCGATTGTTTCGCCAGTACGCGCGAGGGGAGAAAATTCCTTTTACCGGAGAACCGCTGAAAGGAATGCAAGTGATGGGCGTGTTGGAAAGCAGAAATCTGGATTTTAAAAACGTTTTCATTTTGTCGTTGAATGAAGGCGTGTTTCCTTCTGCTGGCAATCAAGGTTCGTATATTCCATACAGCATCCGCAAAACATACGGACTACCTACGCCCGAGCATCAGGGAGCGATCTATGCTTATCTTTTTTATCGCGCCATTCAGCGTGCTGAAAATGTTTTTCTTTTCTATAACTCCGAACCTGATGTACTGGGTCAAGGTGAGATGAGTCGTTATCTGCAGCAGCTCGTTTATGAAAGTAAATTAAAGATTAATGAACAAGTATTGCATAATCCTGTTCAGCCACGACAAATAGCACCAATTGTAGTTCAGAAAGATGATAACGTACTCAAAGCTTTGGCTAGACTTAATGAAGGAACGATTCGGTCGCGCGGACTTTCTCCTTCGGCGCTAAATACTTATTTAGAATGTCGCTTGAAATTTTATTTTCAGTATCTCGCTCGCATTCGCGAACCATTGAAAGTAGAGGAGGAAATTGACCCACGAATCCTGGGAAACTTTTTGCATTCAGTGATGGAGCGGTTTTATCACCGCATTCTTGAAAAGAAAAAGAACAAAGAGGTCACCTCCGACGATTTTGATCTTTTCGAAAACAGGCTAGATAAATTAATTGACGAAGCATTCATTAAGGAGTATTACCTGGATCCCAAGCAGCCTGTTACTTATGAAGGGCAGCGCGTGGTGGTTCGTGAGGTAGTAAAAACTTTTGCAAAAAAAATAATTGACTACGATCGACAGCACGTGCCTTTTACGATAGAAGCGCTTGAACAAAATGCCTGGATGTATAATATTAAGATAAGTCACTCTCCGGGCTTCGTGGTGTTGGGGGGAACCATCGATCGCATTGACCGTAAAGGAAATGAGGTGCGCATCATTGATTACAAAACTGGTCGCGACGAATTGGATTTTAAAGATGTTGATTCCTTATTTTCCCGTGAAGGCAAAAGGAACAAAGCGGCATTTCAAACATTGTTATATGCTTTGCTTTACAAAAACAACAACGCTACTTCTGATTTGAAAATCATTCCTGGTTTGATCAATCGTAATAATTTATTCGATGATGATTTCAGGTTTGGTCTAAAAATGAACAAAGAGTATTTGTCAGATGCCGCGCCGCTGTTTCCTGAATTTGAAAATCAACTTCATGCTTTACTGGAAGAAATATTTAATCCAGAAGGAGTATTTGATCAAACTGATAAAGAGGAGGCTTGTAAGATTTGTCCTTTTACAGGGATTTGCTACCGATAAATTTTGATTTGAGCTAATAATTTGCTTTTTTGAAACAGATTAAAACAAATATCATGAAGCAATTTTTTGTTATCATTCTGTTCTTAAGTTTCTCTGATTTGACATTCAGTCAAATCGATAGTGCCAAAATGTTTGCCGATAACATTGAAGCAAAAATGCGCTACCAGTCAGGTACTATCAAATTTGAAAATGGGATTGGATCGTTGGCTGTGCCGAATGATTTTGCTTACCTCGATCCTGAACAAGCGGAATATGTTATTAAAGACTTGTGGGGAAACCCAAAGGGTGCAGGCACTTTGGGCATGATTGTGCCGAAAGATAAGGGCGTTGCATATGGCAACTCTTGGGCTTTTATCATTACGTATGATTCAATGGGGCATGTAAAAGATGATGACGCAGATGAAATCGATTATGACCAGATGCTTAAAGATCTTAAGGAAGATATTTCAAAGGAAAGTGAAAACCGTGTAAAAAATGGTTTTGAAAAATATGAGCTTATTGGGTGGGCCGCTAAACCCTACTATGATAAAGAGAAGAAAGTTCTCCACTGGGCGAAAGAAATAAAATTTGGCGAAAGTGAGACGAATACCTTAAACTACAACATTCGAGTTCTTGGCCGAAAAGGTGTATTGGTTCTCAATGCTGTTGCGTCAATAGATCAACTAGAAGAAGTAAAGAAAAATATTAACCCAATTCTATCATCGTTCGAGTATTCAGATGGCAACAAATATTCTGATTTTAATCCCAGTATAGACGAAGTTGCCGCTTGGACAATCGGAGGTCTTGTGCAGGAAAAGTTCTTGCTAAAGTTGGCTTGTTTGCCATCTTGTTGAAGTATATTAAATTAATTGGCTTGGCGATAGTCGCAGCGGGTGGAGCTATCTGGAAGTGGTTTAAAAGTAAAACTGAACCGCCGGAAGTAAGGAACATCGATTCGACTCCTTCATAGATCGCTAAGAAAATCTTCCCGGATCGAAGTTCGCTATATCCATACTAAGTTTCTCTTCGTTAGCGATTTCAGAAACAAGTTTGCCAGTAGCTGGTCCCAGGCTGATTCCCAACATCGAGTGGCCTGTGGCGAGAGTCAGGTTTTTAAATTTTTTACTTCGGCCAATATACGGTAGTCCGTCAGGTGAGCAAGGACGCAAACCATGCCATACTTTTTCAACAGCAGGCATTGTCACTTTCATTTCAGGATAGTAGTTGGGTATTGCGTCAACTATTCCTTTCACACGCTTCATATTAATAGTGCGATCAACTCCTGTAATTTCCATCGTGCCGCCGAAGCGAAGCGAATTTCCCATCGGTGTCACAGCTACTCGAGCTTCAAGAAATATAGAAGGAACGGAAATATTTTTTTCCACTTGGTCTAAAGTGAAACTATAACCTTTCCCTGCTTGCATTGGTAAATTCAAATTCAATTTTTTTGCAATGGTACCTGACCATGACCCAGCGACAAGGATAACTTCATCAAAAGCAAAATCTCCATAGGAGGTTTGAATAGTTTTTATTTTTCCTTTCTCGAATTCAAAATCTGTGACCTCTGTGTTGATCTGAAACGTTACACCCTTTTCTTTTAGATATTTTACTAGTCCGCTAACTAAATTTTGCGGAGTAATGTGCGCGTCACCAGGAAAGTACACTCCACCACGCACATCTACTTTTACATTCGGTTCTAACTTTTGAACCTCAGCAGCAGATAAAATGTGGGCTTCAATTTGATGGCGATTAGCAAACGCAGCCGTTTCACTTTCTTCGTGCTCTGTTTCCAGAGTTTTGTAAAGCATCAACAGACCGCGTTCATGAAAACCAAAATCAAAAGCCAAATCTTTCGCAAGTTGTTGGTACAAGCTTTTGCTTAGTAGACTAATATCTTTTAATGACTTCGCTGATTTTTCGACGTGAGCTTCATTGGCGTTTCTATAAAAATGATAACCCCACTTAAGAAGATCGATGTTGAGTTGTGGCTTCACATAAAACGGACTCGAAGAACTGAACATCCAACGGATGCCTTTCGAAATCATGCCTGGAGCTGCCAGTGGAATTAAATGGCTCGGCACGATCATTCCGGCATTGCCGATCGAGCAAGTACTACTCAGATCACTTTGATCAATCACAGTAACCTTATGCCCTGATTTTTGTAAATAATAGGCAGAACTCAACCCAATGATTCCGCCTCCGATAATTCCGATGTTACTCATATCACCTGAAACCCATGAGCATATGGATCATCATCGGGATCGATAGTGATGGTATTGAAACCATAAACTTTAGCCCAACCTTCAACACTTGGTATGATCGCTGGCATTCCATTGAGCTCTGTTACTTCTTCGATCCTTCCAATAAATTTGGAGCCGATGATGCTTTCATGAATAAAGTCTTCTCGCGGTTTCAGTTTTCCTTTCGCGTGCCACTGCGCCATACGAGCTGAAGTGCCTGTACCACAGGGAGACCGATCAATCGCTTTGTCACCATAGAAGACAGCATTGCGTGCGGTAGCTTTTGGATCAACCGTTCGGCCTGCCCATAAAATATGACTGCATCCGCTGATCGTCGGATTTTCAGGATGCACGAATTGATGTTTTGAGTTAATATCTTTTCTCAACGCGCGGCT
>DASYTA010000394.1:0-4562 GCA_036002745.1 Cyclobacteriaceae bacterium
GATGTGCAAATTAACAAATGTGTAGATTATTCAATGGTGTTGCAGGCAATTTCACCAGCAATAATTCAACTTAAGTTTCATCAAAGTAAGTCAAGCCAAATGCAATCGGAAACGAAAATCAAATCCAACCTTTCATCAAAACGGAGATAATCTGTTAGGCAAATAATATTTATCTTGGAAAAGATTCACACAGAATTTTATTTTCAATGAAACAATTAATAAAACTCATCTCGCTCGCTTTGATTTTACTTTCAACAGCGTGTAGCAAATCAAAGACTGAAAATCTTGTACCTGATAAAAATAATGGAGGCATCACCCTTCCGGAAAAATTCGGAGCAGTGGTTGTTGTCGATTCAATCGGCCGCGGAAGGCACATGGCCATCAACTCCAACGGTGATATTTATCTGCATTTAAGCAAACTGGCCTTGGATGGGAAGGCAATCATCGCATTGCGCGATACATCAGGTGATGGACGTGCCGATGTTATTAAAGGGTATTCCGACATCACTGGCACTGGCATCGAACTGCACGAAGGCTATCTCTATTACGCTGATGAGACTCACGTCTTCCGAAGTAAGATGACTGAAGGTCAATTACTACCAGCCGAAACACGTGACACCGTTGTTACAATGGTAGATGGCGTTGGTCACATGGCAAAAACTTTTACGTTCGACAGCAAAGGCGGAATGTATGTGAACATTGGATCAACCAGCAACTGTTGTGAAGTGAATTTACGGCAGCCACATACAGCGGGTGATGATCCTTGTAAAGAATTGGAAACACGTGCAGGCATTTGGAAGTTTGACGATAACACGTTGGGTCAAAAGCAAGACTTAAAGTATCGTTATGTTAGTGGAATAAGAAATGCTGTTGGATTGACCTGGAATTTTGCCAGCAACAAACTTTACGGAATGCAACATGGCCGCGATGATTTGCATCGTTACTGGCCTGAGTTTTATACCGAAGATCAAAATACGGAACTACCTTCTGAAATTTTCTTTGACGCAGAGCAAGGCGATGATATCGGTTGGCCTTACATCTACTACGATCATATTCAAAAGAAAAGTTTTTTGAATCCTGAATACGGTGGTGATGGCAAGAAAACCGATCGCGTGGACAAATTCAAAGCTCCGCTGCTCGGTTTCCCAGGCCATTGGGCTCCGAATGATTTATTATTTTATAAAGGCAATCTCTTCCCAGAAAAATATAAGAACGGCGCTTTCATCGCTTTCCACGGAAGTTGGAATCGTCTCGGTCACGAGCAACAAGGATTCAAAGTTGTTTTCGTGCCAATGAAAGACGGAAAACCTTCAGGTGACTACGAAGTATTTGCTGATGGATTTATCGGCCCACAACCCATCACAAATCCTGGTAATGCATTCTTCCGCCCTTGCGGACTGGCAGAAGGACCAGACGGATCACTTTACATTTCTGACTCTCAGCACGGTCGCATTTGGCGCATTGCTTATTATCCGGATGGAATTAAAGAAACTGTTGATAGCAAACTTTATGTTCCTGAAGTGAAGGAAGAAGAAGAAACTGTTCCCGATGAATTACAGGCAGGAAGAACAGTTTACAATACTTACTGCGCTGCATGTCACCAGCGAGACGGAAAAGGAGCGCCAGGGATGAACCCTCCACTAGCAGGAGTAAACATTGTAACGGGAAATAAAACCGAGTTGATTAAAATCATTTTGAAAGGCTATGATAAGCGCGACAAGATCAATGGAGAAACCTATCAGAATGTGATGCCTCCACATAACTGGCTCACTGATCAACAAATAGCCGATGTGCTCACTTACATCCGTGCATCATGGGGTAATAAGGCTAGCGACATTAAAATTGAAGAAGTTAAAAAGACAAGAGCATCTGTAATTCCTTAACCTGAACATCATATTTGGGGAATTCAATCGAAGTAAGAGCTCTATTTAAATGCGCCAACGGGGATATTCTGTTAATTAAATTGATTTAAAAGTAAATCAACTCAATTTCTTACGACTCCAAGAGGAATGTGGTAACTTTGGCATTCTTAATTCAAGAGAACATAATTTTAACTATGGCCAAATCACAGGAAACGTATAGCAAAAAAGAAGCTGAAAAGAGAAAAGCTCAAAAAAGAAAAGAGAAAGAGCAACGTAAAGAAGAACGCAAGGCCAATGCAAAATCGGGCAGCCTGGAAGACATGATGGCTTACGTTGATGAATACGGCAATATTACTTCAACACCGCCCGATCCTACCAAAAGAAAAGCAATAAACGCAGACGATATTGTTCTGGGTGCGCGCAATAATATAAAAGCTGATCCGTCGGAAGCTTTCCGCAAAGGAAAAGTGACTTTTTTCAATGACGCAAAAGGCTATGGATTTATCAAAGACCTGCAATCACAAGACAGCGTTTTCGTTCACGTTAATGCTCTGACAGAAGCCATCAAAGAAAACGACAAAGTAAGTTTTGAAGTAGAGCATGGCCCAAAAGGTCTTAGTGCCGTGAGAGTGAAAAAGACGAATTAAGAATAAATTCGTTTACTATTTCTGAAATAAAAAAGTCAGGCGATGAACCTGACTTTTTTATAATCCTGAATTTTTTAATTACACCTTCACTTCCGTCTTGTTCATAATCTTCTCTTGCACTTGAATTGATTCGTGGTGAATTAATCTCAACAAATCACGAGTGAAGCCTTCGTCCAGTCCCATTGCTTTACCTAAGGTAACGCGCGATTTGATAATCTCTTCCCAACGGTTCACTTGCAAGATGGTGACATTGTTATCTCTCTTGTACTGACCAATCTTCTCAGAAATTTTCATACGTGATGATAACTTCTGCATGATTTCGTCATCCAGGTGGTCAATCTGTTCGCGCAAAATGCCGAGTGTATCTTTAAATGTTTTGTTTTCGCTGTCGGGTTGACGAACTACTAATTCGCTGATGATTTTTCCCAACACAGCAGGAGTAATTTGTTGCTTCGCATCGCTCCATGCGGCATCAGGATTGATATGACTTTCAATCATCAACCCAGCCATGTCGAGGTCAAGTGCTTTTTGTGAGATAAAAGAAATCAGGTCGCGATTTCCACCAATGTGACTTGGGTCGCAAATAATTTCAAGTTCAGGGAAACGTGTCTTCAATTCAATGGCGAGATTCCACATCGGTAAATTTCTGAACGGACCTTTCTCCGCTGAAGAAAATCCACGGTGAATCGCAGCCATCGTTTTTATTCCAGCTTTTTGCAAACGCTCCAACGCACCGATCCATAACTCAAGATCGGGGTTCACCGGATTTTTCACCATCACCGGAATATCTACACCTTTTAATGAGTCAGCAACTTCTTGTACTGAGAATGGATTTACCGTGGTGCGTGCACCCACCCAAAGTATATCAACACCTGCTTTCAAGGCGGCTTCCACATGGGCTGCATTAGCAACTTCGGTCGTCACCGGCAAACCGGTTTCTTTCTTCGCTGTCATTAACCATTGCAAACCAATATCACCTGCACCTTCGTATTGTCCAGGCCTTGTGCGTGGTTTCCAGATACCTGCACGCAGGGCATGTACTTTGCCTGTCGCAGCAATTTGTTTCGCGGTGGCAACTGTCTGCTCTTCCGTCTCGGCACTGCAAGGACCGCTGATGATGATGGGCCGGTTCACTTTTAGCCAGCCACTGATTGAATTGAATTTCATATTCCGTTAAAGTTAAAAGGTTATCAGTTATTGTTTCTGTTGGGGTTTATTTATAAATCATTTATCGAGAACTCGTTTAATTTCATTTGCTTTCGTCATCACTTTGTGCAATTCTTTTACATCGCGTTTCATTAAGTGATATTGAAAACGCTGCAAGTGCATAATGTATTCCGTTAACGCCTGGCCAAGGTATTCAGCATTTTGTTCAAAGATTGGTGCCCACATGTCGGGTGAGCTTTTTGCCAATCGCACTGTAGAGGCAAAACCACTTCCAGCCAAAGCAAAAATATTTTTTTCGTCCTTTTCGATGTCGAGCACAGTTTGACCAAGAAGGAATGAACTCACGTGCGAAAGGTGCGAAACATAGGCCACGTGCTTATCATGTTCCACAGGCTCCATGAATATGGTGTTCATGCCAATTGTATCAAAAACTTTTCTGGCAAGTGTCAACGAAGCTTCGGAAGACTTTTCTCGTTCGCAGATGATGTTCGTTTTATCTTGGAATAGACCGAAGAATGCAGCCTCAGGTCCTGAATATTCCGTTCCAGCAATGGGATGCGATGCTACAAACTGGCTACGTTTTGGATGTGTAGCAACGGATTTGCAAATCAAATTTTTAGTAGAACCTAAGTCGATAACAGTTGCATTCTTATTTATCGCATCAAGTACTGAAGGCAAAAACGCACAAGTAGCATTCACAGGAATCGCCAGGATTACCAAGTCTGCTTTTGAAAGTGCTTCGTCTTCTGGCAAAATTTTATCAATCAGTCCAAGCTCAAGTGCCTTCTTTCCATTTTCAGGATTGACATCAATACCATACAACTCAGTAGCCAGACCTTTCTTTCGAAGTGCAATTGCCATCGATCCGCCAATCAATCCCAAACCG
>DASYTA010000395.1:0-4656 GCA_036002745.1 Cyclobacteriaceae bacterium
CAGATTCACTCACGCTGGTAGCAACCAAAACCAATAGTAATGACGATGACTCCAGTCCTTACATTTATGATCTCGATTCGGATAAGCCACTTGTTTTGATTGTTGAGGATAACACCGACATGATCGATTTTTTAAGAATAAATTTAAAAGACAAGTATCATCTCATCATAGCTAAAAACGGTGAAGAAGCGTTGCAAAAAACGAACAGTGTTCTTCCCGAAGTTATCATTAGCGACATTATGATGCCGATTATGGATGGCATCACGCTTTGTAAAAAAATCAAAGAGAACTCAAGAACATCTCATATTGGTATAATACTGCTCACCGCGAAAAACTTGATGTCGCAAAAAATTGAAGGTATTCGTGTTGGTGCAGATGCCTACCTGACAAAACCTTTTGAAGTTGAATTACTCGTTGCCTCGATTGATCATTTGTTGAAACGGAAACAGGAGCTTTCCAATTATTTTAAGACGGATGTTCTCACTCATCCTGAATTCCAAAGCAGCAAAGAAAACCTTGACGATAAGTTTGTGAAAAAAGTAGCCAATATCATTGAAGCGAATATTTCCAATCCTGATTTTAATGTGGAGATTCTTAGCAGAGAAATTGGAATGAGTACAACGCACCTTTATCGAAAACTAAAATCGTTGACCCACTACTCAGCTAAAGACATCATCAAAAAATACAGGCTCAAAAAAGCTTCTCTCCTATTGAAGAACAACGAAGGCAATATTTCAGAGATTATGTACGAGGTTGGCTTCTCGAGTTTATCTTATTTTGCGAAATGCTTTAAATCTGAATTCGGTTTATCGCCTAAAGATTATCAACAAAAAATGAGCAAGGGCGTTCACGAAATTGAAATCTGAAAGAAAGTAAACCGCCATTGATCACAAGGCGAGTTATATTTTTTTAATTCAGTTCAAGAATCGTCGCACTCATTGCGGGCACTTTGATTGCACCAACATCTTGCAAAACTTCTCCAGTCAACGCATTCTTTCCTTTTGTCTTGCCTTTCATCACTTCTTCAAATCGTTTCGTTGGAATGGTGGTTTCTTTATCGGTGCCATTCATAATCACCATCGCAATTTCTGTTCCTAGTATTCTGAAATAAACATAAATATTATCTTCGGGGATGAAGTGAATCAATTTGCCTTGATGAATCACCGGTTTCGTTTTTCTCCAATCTAAAAGTTTCTTGATGAAGTCGTACGCTTCATTTTGCTCTTTCGTTCTTCCACTTGAAACAAAGCAATTCTTCTGATCCTCTTTCCATCCACCTGGCACATCACGTCTCACCGTTGGATGAATCGAATAATCTCCGTCCTCCAACAGCTCTGTTCCATAGTACAACTCAGGGATTCCGCGGGTTGTCAGTAAAAACGTTAATCCCATTTTGAATTTATTCATATCACGACCCATATTGTAGAAATAACGAGGCATGTCATGATTATCCAAAAAAATGACGTTAGCATAGGCATCAGGATAAATAAAATCTTGAGTCAACATGGTGTAAAGTCTTGCCAGGCCTTTATCCCAAGCTGCTTTTTCATTGAGACCGAGATTAACTGCAGTTGTTAGTGGATAATCAATTACTGAAGGCAAATGCGACTGGTATCCGTCTTTGTTAATTACATTCTGTTGCCAATAACCAACCATCGGTTTTGAGTTAACGAGTACCTCGCCGAAGATGTTAAACTTGGGATACTCTTCCATCACCTGCTGCGCCCATTGTGCCATAAAATCTTTATCAGGATAAGGATAGGTATCCATTCTTATTCCATCTATGCCTGCATATTCAATCCACCAAAGTGTATTTTGAATGAGATACTTCGCAAAGAGCGGATTGCTTTGGTTTACATCTGGCATTGTATAATCAAACCATCCATCACTCATATTTTTCAGATCGATGGAAGAATGATAAGGGTCTGATATTGCTTCACTGCGATAATTTGAGCGTGTGAACTCTGGAAATTGATGAATCCAATTTTTCTCAGGTGCATCAAGTACTAGCCAGTGTTGATTTCCGATATGGTTCATCACCATATCTTGAATCATTTTTAATCCGCGAGCATGACATTTTTCAATAAGCGCCAAATACTCTTCATTTGAACCATATCGTTTGTCAACCTTATACAAATCAGTAATTGCATAACCGTGATAGCTCTCTCTCTTTTGATTGTTCTCCAAAATCGGATTGATCCAAATTGAAGTGACGCCCAGGTCTTGGATATAATCAAGGTGATCAGAAATTCCTTTTAAATCTCCACCATGGCGACCGAAAGGTTTTTCACGATGAACGCCTTCGTAGAATCCTGGAAGTGTATCGTTCTTCACATCACCATTGGCAAAACGATCGGGCATAATCAAGTACATCACATCACTCGAATTAAAACCTTGAATGCGGTTGGCTGCAGTCGATTTGTTTTTCAGTTCGTAAGAATATGTAAAAGACTTCTTCCCGGATTTAAATTGAATAGGTATTAAACCTGCCTTTGCTTCACGACTCACCTGAAGATTTAAAAACAGGTAATGAGTATTTTCAACTTTTATTTTTTCCTTAATTGAAACACCAGGGTTATTTATACTCGCCTCGTAATTCGAAATATCTGCGTGGTTGTTATAAAACAAGATTTGCAATTCGGTGTTCTTCATTCCTACCCACCAGAAGGCAGGTTCAACCCGATCAAAATCCGATTTAGTTTGTGCATTCGAACCAAAGCTTAAAAGAATAATTAGAAATGCTAAGGTCAGTTTAATTGGGTAAGTCATATTACTCTATGGTATTTTAATGAATGTTTTTATTTTGATTGAAAGATTAAAACGCTTTCGTTATTTCTGGCTGTGACAATAAATCGCTTGTTAGATTTAGATTTAAGGAGAGCCATATTTCTGATGTCGCCATTAGCATAAAATCCTGTGGCTTCCCAATTCAAGGGAGCAAATCCATCTTTCTTTCCTTGTAGCAATAAACCTTTGCTTGCGTCACATGGTCCGTATTGTGTACGGAAAGGATAAAAATTCCCTGATAATAAAATATCAGTGATCTGATCTCCATTGAAATCATCGATTAAAATCCCTCGCACGGAAGAGACTTGAGCGGGTATCGGCAAGGGGTTCAACTTGAAATTTCCATTTCCAAGATTTTCTAAAATGGATGATTGAAGTGTGTTGATTCTATATTTGGAAGAAGCTGCAATTTCATCTGCAGACAAAATATCTTCCAACGATGCGCTAGCATAAGAAGAATAGGTGATATACTTTTTTCGCAAGTGATTCATCTGCAATAGCAATTCATCACGCGAGGCTACAGGATAATTTTTTCCTTGGATGTAATTGCAAATGATTGGATCATTCTTTCCATCTTTATTAAAATCACCTAAATACAAAGTGATCGGTTCGCTTACTGTAGCGTGCCAAGGCAGATTTGTGCCGGCATTTCCCACAACAAAATCCAGGTCTCCATCATGATCCAAATCCGCTGCTGCGATTCGATTCCAAAGACCAGATGATTCTTCTAAATCTGTGTTCTTAATTTGGATTAGCCTGCCGTTTTTATTTTCAAATAAACGGATTGGCATCCATTCGCCCACTACGATGAGATCAAGCCAACCGTCATGATTGAAGTCATTCCATAATGCATCCGTAACCATACCCGCTTCTCTCAAATCCGGATTGATTTCTTTTGTCGCTACAACAAACTTAATTTCACCTGTTGCCTTGTTGCTCTCATTCCTCAGAATTGCACTCGGTGAAGCGACTGGAAAATTTCCAGGTCGGGCTCGACCTCCAACAAATAGATCCATGTCTCCATCTTTATCAAAGTCGCCAGCTGTTACGCAACTTCCACTTACATGATCAGCGGGAGTGCTTCCTGGTTTGGCTTTAACAAAAACTCCGTTGCCATTATTAATATAGAGTCTGTCATCCAATTCCTCTGAACCGTCTTTGAATTCATTTCCTCCACTCACCACAAAAAGATCAAGATCTCCGTCTCCATCTGCATCAAAGAACGTCGCACCAGTGTCTTCTCTTGAGGCGTCTGTCTCCCAAGGTTGTTGTGCAGCACGAGTGAATCGTCCGTTACCATCCGAGAGATAGAGAACTGATTTTTGTCCAGCAGCTCCACCAATATAGAAATCCTCAGAGCCATCGTTATTAACGTCACCTTTCGCTAAAGCCGAGCCCGATCTGGATAATTGATAGGGAATTAATACCTCGTTGTCAAAATCAACAAAATTATTTTCGTGATGAATAAAATTAACATTGCTTGCTGTTGAAACATCTTCAAATAGAAGTGATAGTTTAGTTTCAGGAACTACCTGAGGAGTTGCGGCTGAAGAATAAGAAACTTGGATAAGTGAGTTAACTTTTTGGTCGGCAA
Organism: Cyclobacteriaceae bacterium; assembly: GCA_036002745.1. Lineage (GTDB taxonomy): Bacteria > Bacteroidota > Bacteroidia > Cytophagales > Cyclobacteriaceae > ELB16-189. Next base: position 4,382 of record DASYTA010000395.1, read on the forward strand.
GTTCTGTTTGCTTACCATCGGGCCAAATGACTTTTATTTTATTTACGGTTTTGCTACTTCCTAAACCAAAATGAACAATTGGTTCAACTGAAGATTGAAAACCATGTGTAGGAAATAATTCCTGAAACTGTTTCACACCATTACTTTCAACATAGATTTTTGCCCCTATCGCTACGTCATTGCCCGACGGGCCTTTGAGTTTGATTCGCAGGTATGAATTTTTATTCTTTTCGCTGGAATTATTTTTCCAGATAGTGGCAACCTCATTGGTATTG
>DASYTA010000396.1:0-6317 GCA_036002745.1 Cyclobacteriaceae bacterium
TCAAAATAAATTCTCTCCACGTGTCGTTTGGATTAACTGTCCGAGAGCATTGGCGGCGAAATCCGAATATATGCATCTTATCGCATATAGCCCATTATTAGTGTCTACGTATCAATCTTTGAAGTACTTTCAAGATCCACATTAAAGAATGTTCCGCTATTCTCGTTGCGCTCCAGTGATTGCCGTGTGATCAAAAACGCAATGGTGATTAGGTTTCGGAGCTCGCAGAGCTGAGGTGACAAGACGGCCTCGTCATAAAGTCTTTCCGTTTCATGATAGAGGATATCGATTCGCTTCAGGGCACGCGTTAATCGTTCGCGCGACCGAACGATGGCCACATAGTCGCTCATCAAATCGCGGAGTTCTTTTCGTGTATGTGTAATAAGAATTTGTTCCCGCGGAACGGTAGTGCCTTCGGCATTCCAATCGGGAACGTGTTGAGGAAAATCTATATCAGACAACTTCGCTTCAACATCGACAAAACAGCGATGAGCAAATACAATCGCTTCCAGTAGAGAGTTTGATGCTAATCGATTGGCACCGTGCAATCCCGTACAGGCGCACTCACCACAAGCGTACAAATTTGAAATCGAAGTACGCCCGTGAACATCCACCTCAATGCCTCCACATTGATAGTGTGCGGCGGGTACTACCGGAATCATCTGTGTTGTGATGTCAATTCCTTTACTCAGGCATTTCTCATAAATATTAGGAAAGTGAGAAATGAAATCTTCTTTTGGAAGATGCGTGCAATCGAGATACACGCATTCATCACCACGCGTTATCAATTCATTGTCGATAGCTTTTGCCACGATATCGCGTGAAGCCAGTTCGCCGCGATCATCATACTTGAACACGAAGCGCTCACCATCTTTTGTGCGAAGGTAGGCACCATGACCGCGAATGGCTTCGGTGATCAGAAAGGATGGATTGTCGTCCTTCGAATAAAAAGCAGTTGGATGGAACTGTATAAATTCCATGTCCTTTACTTTTGCCATCGCGCGGTATGCCATCGCCACACCGTCGCCCGTTGCGATTAACGGATTGGTGGTCGTTCGATAAACTTGCCCTGCTCCACCAGTTGCCAACAATGTAACTTTCGAAATATATTTTTCGATTTTACTGGTGCGCTGATCCATGACATAAGCTCCGTAGCAGGAGATGCCTGGCTGAGGCTGTGATATTTTTGATTTAAAATGGTGCTCGGTAATCAGGTCAATGGAGAAATGATGTGAGAGCAAAGAAATGTTAGAAAGCTTACTTACTTGCAAGAGCAACCCTTTTTCAATTTGCAATCCAGTAACATCTTTATAATGGATGATACGCTTGGCAGTGTGACCACCTTCACGACCTAAGGCCAGGTTTCCTGATGCGTCCTGATCAAACTCAATACCCCATTCAATAATTTCTTCGAGCCGACTTGGACCCTCGCGCACAACCAGTTCCACTACTTCGCGGTTGCACAAACCATCGCCGGCGCGCAACGTATCTTCAATATGTTTTTGGAAAGTGTCGGTGAGTTCGTCTAGTACAACAGCAATGCCACCTTGCGCATACTTGGTGTTCGATTCGCTGTCATCGGCTTTGGTGATGATGGTAACAGAACGATCAGGAAATCGTTTTGCAATTTTTATGGCAAACGAAAGTCCGGCAATGCCTGAACCAATGATGAGCACGTCCGTCTGAGGCATGACTAATTTTTGGAAATTTCCAACATGCGTTGGATAGGAACAAGTGCTTTCTTTTGAATTTCTTTGGGCACGTTAATTTCCGGAAGCTCGTACTTAAGACAGAGATAAAGTTTTTCCAATGTATTCAATCGCATGAAAGCGCATTCGCTGCAAGCGCAAGTATTGTCTTCATGACTAGGAACCGGTATCAAACTCTTGTGTGGCACTTCCTTCGACATTTGGTGAATGATGCCCGCTTCTGTAGCGATGAGAAATTCATTTCCTTCGTCGCGCTTCACAAAGTTGATCATGCCTGTAGTGGAGCCAATGTAGTGCGCCACTTTAAGCAAATGCGTTTCAGATTCAGGGTGAGCTACAATTTTTGCTTTGGGATGTTGTTTGTGAAGTTCCAACAACTTATCAATGGCAAACGCTTCGTGTACAATGCATGCTCCTTCCCACAACACCATGTCTCTTCCGGTTTTGTTGATGAGGTATTTTCCTAAATTTTTATCGGGTGCAAAAATAATCGGCTGGTCTTTTGGAACGGAATTAACAATCTTCTCAGCGTTAGCCGATGTGCAGATGATATCACTCATCGCCTTAATTTCGGCTGAGCAGTTGATGTAGGTGATTACGATGTGACCTGGATGTTGATCCAAAAATTTTCTAAACAAATCGGGTGGTGCGGATTCGGCCAGCGAACAACCGGCTTTGAGATCCGGCAGCACTACTTTTTTATTCGGATTTAAAATCTTCGCTGTCTCTCCCATGAAATGTACACCAGCAAAAGCGATGAGGTCTGCAGTAGTCTTGGCCGCTTGCTGAGAAAGCCCCAGACTGTCTCCCACGTAATCAGCGATATCTTGAATCTCCGGACGCTGATAGTAGTGTGCAAGAATTACAGCATTCTTTTCTTTCTTCAGCCGGTTGATTTCTTTCGCCAAGTCCAATCCTTTATCAACTGGAACTTTAAGAAATCCCTCCTGTTGAAGTTTGCCGGTGGCTTTTTCAAGTGTATCCGTCATCATCATATCCATTGTTGAGGCAAAATTAATAGCAATCGAGCTGATTGTCTATTCTAAAACAAAATTCTAATGATTCAGTTCAGAAAAATGAATTTGTGCCAAAACACCGAGGCAGGCAACGAGAACTAAGGTTGTTATAAATCCTCAAATTTGATATCGCTATTTTTAAAAAAACTTTTATTCGGATCTTCTATTCTTACATTCAATTTCTTTAATCCTCCAATTAACATTATCCAATCTTTCATATCGTAATTGATTGAGAAGTATTGGTAATTTTTACTTTCGTCGTTGTACTGATATATAAATTCTAAACAACAACTCCGAATACTCATCCACCTAGGCCGGTTGATGTCCCCGTGTAAGTTAACATACAATAAAGTGCTTAATGGTAGTTCTTGGTAAAAAGGCCTAATAAAATTCCTGACAATAATTTTATCAGGTTTTATTTCATAGTAATAGTAATCAGTTGATAATAGCCAATAGAAAAAAGCTGTCAAGATAATGAACCCGATTGTTGCCAATACTAGTTCTTCATATTTTTCGGAATTCCACGGAACATCAGTATCAATCAATTTATACAAACAGATTAACGTACCAATTCCGGTGGAGCAGGATAGCCAAAAACCCTTAATAAATGGATAAAAGCTTCCCTTAATCACCATTTTGTTTTTATTCACCCATGACGCACAATAATAAATGCATCTTATTGCACTTAGCGCTTTATTATTTGACCAAATATAATTTAATCAACCAAGAATTTGATCGAGAATCAAAACACCGATAAGACCGGTCACCGAAACAATTGTTTCCATGAATGTCCACGAACGAAAAGTGTCGCGCATTGATAGACCAAAATATTCTTTGAACATCCAGAAGGCAGTGTCATTGACGTGCGAGAAAAATAAACTTCCGGCACCGATGGAAAGCACCATCAGGTTTGGATCGGTAGAGGTTTGAATTAACAAAGGATAAAGAATTCCTGCGGCAGTAAGACCTGCAATAGTCGCTGAGCCTAAACACAATCTTAGAATTGCTGTCGTTACCCACGCGAGGAGGAGAGGAGGTAATTGCCAACTGCCGAGCACCACTGCAATTTCTTTGCTTGCTCCACTGTCAACTAAAACTTGTTTTAAAATTCCTGCACTGCCGATGATAAGCAAGATCATCGCGATATCTTTCACGGCATCGGAATACACCTGCATTATTTCTGAAAGTCGTTTTCCTCTGCCGATGCCAAGCGAGTACGTAGCTACAATAATGGTGACGCCCATCACCACATTGGGATCCTCGAGAAATTTCAAAATGCTATTGCTGCCAACTAATTTTGAAGTAACTGAAACTAAAATGATAAGCAATACAGGCAACAGTGAAGAAAAGAAACTATTTGCAACCCCGGGAAGTTGATCTTCTGTTTTCCCGAAATTCAGATTAATTTTTATTTCGTTGGATTTGATATTCTTCAACGTTCTGGAAAAAAGTGGACCCGCAACAATTATAGCCGGAATGGCGATGAAGATTCCATAAAAGAAAGTAGTTGCCATGTCGGCCTTAAATTGAATGAGCAAAGCCATGGGCGATGGGTGAGGAGGCAGAAATCCATGCATGACCGAGAGTGACGCGAGCATAGGTAAACCTGTATAAACCAAGGGTAATTGATATCGATAGGCCACTGAAAAAATAATCGGGATGAGAATCACAAAACCGACATTGTAAAAGAGTGGCACACCTACGAGAAATCCTGTGATGGTCATGGCCCACACGAGATATTTGGTTCCAAAAATATTTTGAAAGGCTTCAGCGATTTGCTGTGCGGCCCCACTTTCGGCAACGATTTTGCCGAGCATCGCACCCAATACAATAACGATTACCAACGATCCAAGCGTATCACCGAGCCCTTTCGTGACGGACTGCATAATATTTGGAAAAGGAATTCCAAGAAGCAATCCTGTTACTGTTGATACTAGTAAAAATGCAAGGAAAGGATTGACCTTCGCCCAGGTAATTAAAACCACCAGGCCGATGATGCAGCAAGAAATAATTATGAACGTCATCTAAGAGAATCGCATCAATGTGAATCGCGTGCTACTTCCGACCCTGATTTGCCAACAAGAAAATCCAGATCAGCACCTTTATCGGCTTGTTGAACATGTTTTACATATAGATTCACATAACCTCGATTTGAAAACGGCTCAGGTTTTTTCCATTGACTTCTTCTTTTAGCGAGCTCTTCGTCGGATACTTCGAGATGCAATTTTTTGGCGTGTACGTCGAGCTCAATCATATCACCATTTTGAACTAACGCTAGATTTCCACCGATAGCAGATTCCGGTGACACGTGTAGAACAACAGTTCCGTATGCAGTGCCACTCATTCTTCCATCCGAAATTCTTACCATATCAGTTACGCCTTTCGCTAATAATTTTTTGGGTAATGTCATGTTGCCCACTTCCGGCATTCCGGGATAACCAACAGGGCCAACACTCTTTAATACCATCACACACTTTTCATCAATGTCGAGATTAGGATCATCAACACGAGCGTGATAGTCTTCAATATCTTCAAAAACTACAGCACGTCCGCGGTGTTTCATCAATGCTGGTGTTGCCGCTGAAGGTTTAACCACAGCACCATTCAGCGCAAGATTTCCTTTCACAACTACGATGCCTGCTTCTTTGATCAGCGGTTTTTCGTACTCAGCAATCACCTCTTTATTATAACACGTTCCGAAACCTTCCACATTTTCTTTGTGCGATTTTCCGGTAACGGTAATCGTATCCATGTGCAGGACATTTTTCAGCTCATTGATAATTACTGGCAATCCGCCTGCATAATAGAAATCTTCCATCAAGAATTTTCCGGAGGGCATGAGATTCAGCAAGAGAGGAACTTTGCTTCCTACTTTATCGAAGTCCTCAAGATTTAGATCAACACCAATTCTTCCGGCGATGGCCGTGAGGTGAATGATAAAATTTGACGAACCACCTACGGCAGCGTTTACTTTGATAGCATTTTCAAAAGCTTTTCGCGTCAAGATTTTAGACATCTTCAAATCTTCTTTCACCATCTCCACGATTCTTCTTCCGGAGAATTGAGCCAAACGTTTTTTGCGCGCATCAACAGCAGGAATTGCTGCCGCTCCTGACAAACACATTCCCAATGATTCAACCATGCAAGCCATCGTTGACGCGGTGCCCATTGTCATGCAATGACCTTGACTGCGCGACATACAACTTTCAGCATATTCATATTCGCTTTGACTCATCTTGCCAGTTTTCACATCTTCCGTGAACTTCCACACATGTGTGCCTGATCCGATATCATGCCCGTGATATTTTCCGTTTAACATTGGGCCGCCTGGAACCACAATCGTTGGCAAGTCAACACTCGCAGCACCCATCATGGTTGATGGCGTTGTTTTATCACATCCTGTCAAAAGCACAACACCATCAATAGGATTTCCACGAATCGATTCTTCAGCATCCATGCTTGCGAGATTTCTGAAGAGCATGGCAGTTGGTTTCAATAAAGTTTCACCTAACGACATGATGGGAAACTCTACCGGGAATCCGCCAGCTTCATAAACACCACGCTTCACTGCTTCCGCGAGATCTCTCAAGTG
>DASYTA010000397.1:0-4159 GCA_036002745.1 Cyclobacteriaceae bacterium
ATTATGTGCTTTCATCACTCGGTAGAATCTCCACTCTTCTTAGTAGCTCTCTTTTACATTCCGCACATCTTGCCCTGAATGTAGCATTTGAAAATGCTTTGTGTCCGCACTCAAGCAGCACCTGGTCTCGGCCGAATAGCCCGAGCGTGCTGACGTGAATAATTTGCACTATTTTCCTTAGCGGTGCATCGCTTTTAAATGTTTTGCGATAGCCGCCGATCCCTCGGCCGCCGATCATTCTTCTATTGGTTATCCATCCCATAATTGGTGTCCTCCTGTATACAAGTAGAGAGGTGTGACACCTTAATTTTAGGAATACTAAAAATTTTAGCTTTCTTTAGCAATTTTTAATGGACATGGTACAAAAAAGCCGTTTTTTTGACTTTTTTTCGGTTCACGACTTTGATGATGAAAAATTATCTGTCATGTACTTGCCTTTGTTTGGATCTCGTGTGTCGGCGGGGTTCGTATCTCCAGCCAGTGACTACATAGAGGAGCGAATCGATTTGAACAGATATTTAATACGAAATCCGAATGCAACTTTTTTTGCAAAAGTGAGGGGCACTTCTCTTGAAAATGCAGGTGTATGGGATGGGGATTTGATAGTTGTTGATCGATCTTTGGTGCCGAAAAAAGACAGTATATTAATGTGTATTGTAGACGGAGAATTTACATTAAAATTCATGCGTAAAGATGCTGATGGAAAAACATTTTTAGTTCCAGCGAATCCAGCGTTTAAAGAAATACAAATTCAAGAGGGAATGGATTTTGAGATCTGGGGCGTAGTGCTTCATTTGATAAGAAATGTATATAAGTGATTGCGATCGTAGACATCAACAATTGTTTTGCCAGCATCGAGCAGGTGTTTGCGCCGAAGAGTAGAAATAAACCATGCATTGTTTTGAGTAATAATGATGGAGCGTGCGTTGCAAGAAGTGCAGAAGCAAAAGCACTTGGTATCAAAATGGCAGCGCCGGTTTTTGAACTGAAAGAAATTATTGAACGGGAGGGCGTTATCGTGTACTCCAGCAATTATGTTCTGTACGGAGACATGAGTGCCCGGGTGATGAATACTATTTCATTCATTGCTCCTGCCCCACTCGAAGTGTACTCGATTGACGAGTGTTTCTTTTCTATGGATGGATGTAGCCAAGATCAGTGTCTTCAAATTGCGTCAGATATTAGAAGAACAGTAAAACAAAACACAGGCCTCACAGTGTCGATTGGGATAGCTCCTACAAAGGTACTAGCCAAGGCAGCTAACAAGCTTGCTAAAAAATTACCGGCCGGAATCAGAATGTTGGATGGATACTTAAACATTGCTAAAGCCTTGATGGATTTCCCTGTAGAGGACCTTTGGGGCATTGGGCACCGGTACGCGGAGAAACTTAAACGCCTTGGTGTAGATACCGCTCTTAAGCTACGATGTCTTCCGGAGTCTTGGATTAAACAGAATATGACAGTGCTTGGGTTACGCTTGCATAAGGAATTGCATGGAATCTCCTGTATCCCTATTGAATCTTTAACACCAGACAGGAAAGCGATCGGTAGTGCTAAATCATTTGGTAAGCCGGTAGAAACATTTAGCGAGATGCATGAAGCACTTTCACAATATGTTGCAACATGCGCTGTCAAACTTCGCAACCAAAAGAACTGCACTTCTCTTATATCCGTTTTTGTTCAAACTAATTTCTTCAACAAGAAAGATAAACAGTATTCAAATTTCCGGACGATAACGATAACACCGGCAACAAACCTTACATCAGAACTCATTAAGCACGCGTCCTTTCTGTTAAGAAAGATATTCAAACCAGGTTACAAGTATAAACGTGTGGGGGTGCTCTTGACGGGATTTACTCCTGACCACGTTCGGCAAGGTCATTTATTTGATACAAAGGACCGCGCGAAATTGTCAGCCGCTCAAAAGGCAATTGATGCGATCAACAAAAGACACTCCCGGGACCAGGTAAGGTTTGCAAGCATGGGCTTTGAGAGGAGGTGGCAGATGAAACAAGAAAAGCTCTCAAAGCGATTCACTACCCAAATTGAGGAGATCCTGACAGTATATGTCTAAATCTCACCATTCAAATAGTGGTTCAAGAGAGAATAGCCTGCTGGCAACTGAATAGCTGCTGTTAACTTTTCATAGGCGCGAACAAAGGCGTTCATCTGTCGACAGGTTCCTCTTCCTGCTCTTCCGTTTTCATAGTAATCGCCATCCGCCCAACCGTTGTTGGCCACGAGCCTTAGTTCATTGGCTTCAAGGATTGTTAATTCTACTTTAACTTTTCGTTTCATAAGAATCTCTTTTCTATATAGACGACGAATTCTCAAAAAACTTTCCACCACCGGAATTAAGGAAATCCTGATCCTTATTTGTTTGGTATTTAAATTTGGCTATCTTCGTACTGTGTACTAGGACACATTACAAATGAGAAATATGTCTCAACAGGAAACAAAGCCACCACATCCCGGTGAAATACTTCAGGAGCAATACTTCGGGCCTTTAGGCTTGACGATAACTGAGGCAGCGGAGAAGCTTGGGATTACTAGACCAAATCTCTCCTCGATTTTGCATGGGAAGGCTGGTATTTCACCTGTTATGGCTTTGAAACTTAGCAAGGCTTTGCCACAGACAACTGCCGATTACTGGATGTTACTTCAATGTAGTTATGATTTGTGGAAAGCACGAAAGATGAATTTGGCTAAGGTGCAGGTATTAGTAAAGGCAAAAAAAAAGCCCGCGGTCGGCAGGCTTTAATTTGAAATTTTGTGATCAGTTCTTAGAACTGAGACTGAGGTTCAACAACAAACAGGTCCTTGTTGTCATGAGCAGCTTTAACTGCCGTAACAGCTTTTATATCTTTCTTTGAATTTAAAGTAAAGGAAGCTAAAGCTCCCACGACAAGGATAGCTGCGATAAGGATTGTAATGCGTTTCATAACTGGGTTTGTTTTGATGTTACCATTGAGATTTAGGATCTATTGTTACGCCCCCTTCACGAGGTTTAACTACCTCCTCAGTGCAGGAGCTGAAGATCAATGCCGTGAATACAAACAACAACAGGATGGTAAATAGTTTTTTCATATGGATTGGTTTTTTAATGGTTTTGGTTCGATCTATTGACAAATGTAATGTTTGACTGAAAGTTTAATTCTTCATACTTATTCGATTCACTACATGCGTGTTTTTTTACTAGTTTTTGGCCTGTTTTCGCTGGTTACCACCTATTCTCAAAAACAGGAGGATAGTATTTTGTTACACACGCCTGAAAACAGTCATGACAGTTTATACTACGAATTGTTTAAAAAGTACCGTCAAAGTGACCCTTCGAAGGCCCTAACCTACGCCCAAAAATGTTTCGATCGGGCCAGGGCGCTTAAACACCAAATGTTGGAGGTAAAGTCAGCTAACGCGATCGGTTGGCTTCAGCAAAGTTCGGGTGATTTCGAGCAAGCGATAGAGACTCATACTGAAGCTTTGAAGCTCGCAAAGGAGTACAAAATGGAGGACAGGGTGATGTACTCCTATAATAATCTAGGCATCATCTACGACAAGCTTGACATTTATGACAAAGCATTGGACAACTATTTCAAGTGCCTGGAGCTTGCCAGAAAATTGAACGTGATTGACGTGGAAATCTCCACCTTAAATAATATTGGAGTTTCGTATGGGAAACTGAAGAATCCGACCGAAGCGCTGAACTATTATTCACAGGCACACGATCTCGAAGTTAAAAACGGCGATGATGGTCTGAATGCCACCTACGTTAACATGGGATTGACCTACATCGATCTTGAAGACCTTGGGAAAGCTAAGGAAGTGTTCCAGAAAATCATTAAAAAGGAAGAGATTGATCCTGTAATTAAAATTGCTTCGCTTCGTGGCTTGGCCAGATGCTATTTCCTTGGCGATGAAACTCAACGATGCATTTACTTTGCTAAAGAGGCACGCGATCTTGCCAAGGTTAAGAAGATCAGAGATCAGGAGTCAGATTCTTATCACCTGATTGCTTCAGCATTATTAAAGGAGAAGGATCTTGTTGGTGCTTTAGACAACTGTGAAAAAGCCATCGAGATTGCGAAAACTTTAAAATCACACTCTAATCTTCAGCAGTCTTATGAATTGGAATCGCGCATTTACGAGAAGACTGGTGACT
>DASYTA010000398.1:0-3879 GCA_036002745.1 Cyclobacteriaceae bacterium
TAGTTTCAATGTCGCAGTCTAGAACTCGATTTAAAATTTTATACTTCAATTTAGCCGGAAGTCTTTTCAAGAAAGGACTATTGTTGGAAAAAGCTAGTCCAGTGATGTAACGATGAAGTAACCCCACCCTATCGAGTTGGCATGCTAAGCGAGCACCATGCTGGGTACCAGGATGAACGACCACTACTTTCTTCACGTGGAATTTTTTTTTAAGCTTTTACTCCAATAAGAGCAAGATGAGAAGCTGTTCTATAGAGGTTAGCACCTCCATCCTTAGTGTTTACCAAGTGAATAAGTTTACATGCCTTCTGAATTTGTGCATAGTTGTTAAAAACCGAGTAAGAATAAAAAAGGCCATCGCCCTCCGAAATATGATACATCTTTCCCCGCGTTGAAAAATAGTTATAAGCCTTCCATAAGCCAAAAAAATCAATGAGTTGCTTACAGGCTCTACCTAGTAAAGATCCTTGACCAAAATTATTACTGTCCGATATAAAAATTAATTTATTTGATACTCGCAGCATTTCGCCTACTACTGCCTCCGGATATCGAACATGGTGTAAGACGCCGAACTCACAAACTAAATCAAACTCACCATTTTCATATTTAATTTTATTACCATCACCATCGATCAGAATATCTTTCGAAATTCCTTTTTTGTGACCTTGTAATCGAAGCTCTTCAACCGGTTCTATGCCAATGATTTTGACTTCCGGGCAATTATTTCTGATAAAATTTATGGTTCGTCCAGTACCTGCACCAACATCAAGAATTGACTTAATGTTATATCGTTTTATAAAAGTAAGGAGCAAATGAAGAGAAAAAACGTGCTCTTCATCTGCGCCTTCAATATGCATTTTATCATATTCAGATGCCGTCTCCGCATAATATTTTTTTTGTATTTCTGAATCAAGCATATATATAAATCATTTTTAATGAGCTGGCTATTTTACTTTTTACATGCTGCGCGCTGGAACTCCTCCAATTTTACTTCCGGCAGGAAAACTTTTGGTAACTACCGCACCAGCTGCAACTACACAGTAGTCTCCTAATTCCACGTCCTTCAAAATCACTGCCTTGGCTCCAATCCAACAATAGCTCCCTATCTTTACCTTTCCTTTTTGCATGGGTGCCTGATGAGGATCAATACCTGGTCCAAAGGTATGATTACTATCGGTCATGTAAATATCGGGGCCAAACATATTATGACTTCCAATCTCTATTTGATTGCAGGCATCAATCATTACATTGCGGTTAAAATAATTGTCGCTTCCAATTTTTATTTTTTTTCCATCAAACGAAACATCTTCTGGCCAAAGAAACCATCCTTCCGTAAAGTGATTCAGATCACCCATTACTATTTGCGATACTCTGCGCGTGCGGCCTGCCTCAAATCGGTTTCTTTTCCCCATCGTCATGCCAAGCATCTTAAACAATAAGACCCTGAATCGACTCATCAGTCCATATGGAATCGTAAGAAAAAAAGGCTCAACCCTCATGCTTGTGACTGTTTTAATTTACGCCAATGTCTGAACAATTTTATTGATAACGGCTTTCTCATTGTTAAGGCTTTAGGGCTCATCCCTAAAAAATCAACAAAAGCTCCGCAAGTTACCAGGAAAGATTTCATTACACTTACCTTGTGAGTTAAGGCGAACCGGAGATGGTTAAAGAATTTGCCAAACAAAAATAACCCCACATATGGGCCGGGATAATACATGAGAATAATTAGCAAATCATTTCGAGTAGTGTTCCGGCGTACATTAAGTAGCCAGCTTAAGGAGCGAGCTGAAGGTTCAAAATTATGAAAGACTTCAATCTCTTTAATGAAACGAACCTTCCAACCGGCATGGTATATTCGAAGGGATAAGTCTGTTTCTTCCGCGCCTGAGTGCAAAAATCCAGAAAAGCTGTGAACTTGTTCGAGCATTTCCCTACGGTATGCACAACCACAAGTCACGTGTAACGCCAGTTCGGTGCCACTGGATAATTTTGAATACTCTGAATTTGGAGTCTTGATGTTAAACATTAGGCATCCAGCATCCGGATACCTATTAAAATTATCACTAATTTGTTCAAGCGAAGTCGCAGCATTCTCAAACCAGGCATCATCATCCAACGAGATGATATAAGGCGCTGAGCCTTTCGCTATCGCAAAATTTCGGGCGAAGGCCTGACCCTTGTTTTCATTAAGTCGAAGTAGAGTAAGATTTTGCCATGGTGGAATAACACTGGCATCAAAATCAGGTGAGCAATCATCAATCACCCATAACCTTACGTCTTTGTCTTGCAACAAGCTGTTCTTCTCAAAAAAAATTGGAAGAAGGTGGAAACGATTGTAGGTCGGTACAATCACGTCATATCGTACCATATCAAGATTTGACGATATCATAAAGCGCCGCAAATTTACCAAGCAGCGTTGCCGGTAAGGCTCTCCAGGAATCCATTGTTGACAAAGGAGAAATCACTCCAAAGGCTTCGAAGATAAATAAGCGTCCGTAATCCGCCAGTGTTTTCCGATCAAGAATATTCTTCATTAAAAAATGCCTGTTATTCAATTCCATTCTCGACAAAACAAAAGTATTTTTTTTATGTTCACCTGGTTGACTATCATGATAAATCCGTGCAGTTCTTGCATTTAATAATTTCCACTTTTTCGAAACGGTGACGGACAAAGTGATGTCTTCCATCATTGAATACCCCTTGAAGTGGGGTTGAAAAGGAGGATTAGGAAGTGCTTCTTTACGATAAAGTGTGGCTCCAAGATTAAGCCACTCCACCTCCACTACTTCTGGCATATCCTCACGGTCTTCCGGTAACATTCCCCAACCCGGAGGAATCAGTTTGCCTGCATATGAAGGCATTTTTTTTCCTAGTAACAGCGAAGCCAATGTTGAACTTATTCTCCCCATCGGAAGATACTTTTGATTGGTTATCATAGCGCTCACTGCACCTGCATCGCGTCTACTATCAATAGCTCGCCAAAGCCTCGCAATACAATCCGGTTCCAGGTATACATCGTCATCAGCAAATAAGATAAATGGATTGCTTGCTATTGCAACTCCCTGATTGCGTTGCATTGCTGCCCCCAGTTGATCTGCCTTCAAAAACGAAATAATTCCAGAGCGTGATAGTTCATGCGATGCCAATGCAATTTTCGTTTCGTCACTTTCTGAGCCATCAATAATTACTATTTCGGCAGCGGGCGTCGTTTGCGTGCGAAAGGTCTCCAATGTTTTTAGTAAAACCTTCACTCTATTACGAGTGGGTATAATGACTGATATGGGCAAATACGTCCTTGTCATTTTCGCAAAATGATAGAACTATTATTAATTTGCATAAAAAAAATTAAGTCGGCCAAAATTATACAAACTTCAAGCATTAATGAAAAATGCATTTGCTATATCGCTAATAATTAATATCGTAATGATTTTGGTTTGTGGATACGTGATTTTTACAAAAGGGGGAATTGAGTACTTGAAAGCGAAATTTAACATCCAATCAAAAATTCAACTCAAACAAAATTATAGTCCATATTATAAGGCAAAGAAGAGCATCTTCGAAATAATGCCAAATGATACAAGTGAAATAATATTTTTCGGAAGCAGTATCACTATGGATTGCGATTGGAACGAGCTTTTCAAAAAAAACAATATCAAAAATAGGGGCCTTAGCGGAGACAAAATTGAAGGAATGACGAACAGATTGTCAGAAGTAATTGAATGTCAACCTAAAATAATTTTTCTTGAAGCTGGGGTGAATGACCTGCAGCAAAAAAGAGCCCTCAAGCAAATTTTAAATGACTATGAGCAATTAGTGATTTCAATTCGAGAAAAATCACCTCAAACCATACTTTACATTCAAAGCATTTTACCCACA
>DASYTA010000399.1:0-17694 GCA_036002745.1 Cyclobacteriaceae bacterium
GCAGAACCAGCGAGTCCATGTCAATCTTAAATTCTTTTTTCCAATTGGCTCTTAATTTTCCGATACGAGGCAATGTAGAAGCTTCGTATTTTTTGTTGATCAGTTTTTCTTGCCATTCGTTGATAGCATCAGCTCCTTTTCGTTGAGCAATAACTCTTTCTAAAATTTCTTTTCTTATTTGTTTAGATTGATAAAGCCTTCGAAATTCACCAAGCTTCAAGCAAACTTTATAGCCAAACGTCTCTGATGCGGTAACTAAAGCATTGTGAAACTTCAATTTTTGAAATGCCTGCAACGTATTCTGATGAATGAAATCTTTAAGTGCTGCCTGCTCAGGTAAATAATGTCTCAGCAGATGAAGTACATCATGTTCATTGAAAGATGGTTTTTGAATTTTCATCAAATGTTTAAGATTACCCTTTTTTGAAAAAATTGTTAAGCCTGGACAATTGTCCCTAACAAGAAAATTGGCTCAATCAAATCAGGAAAACACGCTGGGATAGGTAAAGAGGAATATCAGTGACCATATCGACAGGTTTATGCGCCTTGTCGCAACAGTTGTCTTGATCACCTATTGAAACAACAAACAGGGGCTCGCAGATCAAGCAGACCAATGAAAAAGTATCTTGCACTTCATCATCCTTTTCTGTCTCTCGTTCTTCATAGGGGCCCTGATTATCTGAACTAGTAGGTGTGGTACCTTTTTTTGAAATAGATTGTTCACCCTTCATATAATCTTTGGGTGAAGCCATAGTCGTTGAGATAGACAATGAGAATAACACCAAGGCAAGGAAGGTGCAGAGGAAAGAACTAAAGGATTTTATTGTTCTCATACGACTAAACAAATGTAAAAAAATCCAAGACATTTAAAAGACAAACCAAGCCTTCTTGCATTTATACTCGAATCTGGCATTCACATAAGAATTTGAATTGTACCGGATTCTTACAACCTTTATACAATACAGCGCTAAATGCTTAGAAGAACTACACGAGTTTTGAAATTCTTCGCCCTTCTTATCTTCTCCCTCGAGTTGCTAACACCTCTGCTTTTGCCCGAAGGATCAGCCATTCCTAAAAATCAGGGAACAGGATTTGTCAATGCAAATGCGATTCAAAACCAACTTCTATGCTTCCTCTCAGAAGAAGTGGACGAAAACGAAGAGGGTGGCGAGGGTCATAAAGAATTTTCTGTACTGTATGATTTTGAAGTTTCGCTTCTATACCTCCAAATAGAAACCACTTATTCTTCTCTTGTTTACGTTCAGCATACATGCAAAAACCCTGAGGCTGCGCCCAGGCTATTCTTGCTGAACAGTTCATTTCTCATCTGACCGTCTTCTAAAAAAATTGTGGCTGTTCATAACAGCTCGCAATTAAAATCCCTGACTAATTGGTTAGTGATTTCTCAATTCAATTTGGATTTTGAATCGACCGAATTTTTTAAAGCCCTCAACATTAAAAGAATTAAAAATGAAAACTCTTGAAATTCCTAAAGATGGATTAGAAGGCCTGAAGCAGAATTGGACTGCCGATGCTTTATCGGGATTCCTCGTATTTCTATTGGCAATGCCATTGAGTTTGGGTATTGCCAAGGCCAGTGGCTTCTCCGCAGCAATGGGTGTGCTCACCGCGATGGTAGGCGGCCTCGTTGTTAGTGTTTTCATGGGTGGCCGCTTAACCATCAAAGGCCCTGCTGCCGGACTAATCACAGTTTGTGCAGGAGCTGTAACGGATTTAGGCAAGCTTAATATTGAAGGTGTATCCGGTGTGCAACTCGCATGTGCTGCTGTTATCGTCATGTCGGTAATTCAGGCTGGGTTTGGGTTTATGAAATTTGGATCCTTCAGTGATTTTTTTCCTCGCTCAGCAGTTCATGGAATGCTAGCGGCTATTGGCGTTTTGATTTTCGCAAAGCAATTCCCCGTTCTTCTCGGAGTCGAAGCATCTTTCACAAAGGGATTAAGTCCGATAGAGCTTTATACACATATTCCCACATTCATCGAAAATGCTCATCCTGAGATAGCAACAATTGGCTTACTCAGCCTTGTCATTCTTTTTGGTGTGCCAGCTATGGGAGGCATCTTTAAAAAAATACCAGCACCGTTGATTGTTCTGGTTGTGACAATTCCGTTTGGAATCTATTTCAACTTCAACACCATTCTTGATGGAAGTGGAAAACCTTTTGCCTTGGTAAGCATTGTTGATTTTTGGAAGGATGTAAAATTCACAGCCAGTTTTGCAGCCATCGGAAATGGAACATTTTGGTATTACGTATTCATGTTCTTGTTTGTAAACAGTCTTGAGTCACTTCTCACAGTAAAAGCAATTGATGGACTTGATCCATGGAAACGTAAATCGGATTACAATACAGATTTGAAAGCATTAGCTCTTGGGAATGGAGTATCTGGTGCTTTGGGTGGCTTGCCTATGATCTCTGAGGTTGCGCGTAGTTCTGCCAATGTCAATTTCGGTGGGCGCACACGTTGGGCGAATTTTTTTCACGGTCTGTTCTTGCTTATCGCTATGCTCGTGCTCATTCCGGTAATTAATAAAATTCCTAATGCTGCATTGGCAGCCATGCTGATTGCTGTTGCTTACAGGCTTGCTTCCCCTAAAGAATTTATTGGCACTTATAAAATTGGTCCTGAACAATTAGTGATTTTTTTAACTACCATCTTTGTAACAGTGTCTGAAGATTTGTTGCTCGGTGTTGCTTCGGGTATCCTCGTGAAATTCGTTTTTCATATTTTCAACGGAGCACCGCTTTCAAGTTTATTCAAGGCCAACTATGAAGTAAAAGAAACCAGCGACGGTTATTCTATAAAAATTCTACAATCGGCTATCTTCTCAAATCTTCTCGGCTATCAAAAAATGTGGAACAATCTTCCGTTAGGAAAAAAAATTACATTCAATTTCGCAGAAACAAAACTGGTAGACCACACCTTTCAAGAAGCATTACATCATTTTGATGAAGACTATCACAACTCAGGCGGCCAGATAACAATTAGTGGGTTTAGTAAGCACAAAGCACTTTCTGCTCATCCATTGGCTTCGCGTAAATTAACACGAGGCCCTGCACACAGCATGGTGATTGAATTAAGTGCTCGCGCTGAAGCGCTTCAAGCTTTTGCCGAAGCCTATGGATTCAATTTTTATCCGCAACAGGTAAAAGTCGGATTGAAGTATAAGAACTTTCCAATTCAGAAAGGAAGTACACTTCGTTACGAAGAAAACCTGATGGAAAAATATTCAGAGAACGCCAAAGTAGAAGTCTCTGACATTACCGTTACCGAAATTTTGTTTGCGTCCACTGAAGATACACATATCACCGTGATTCACTTGTCAGATACGGATCTGCAAATTCCTGATTTTGCATTGGAGCCAGAGAGTTTACACACAAAACTTAGCGAAGTATCTGGCAGTAAGGACATCGACTTCAATGAACACCCTGATTTTTCTAAGATGTATTACTTACGTGGCGAGGATGAAGATGCTGTTCGCAATTTCTTTGATGGCCCAGTCATCCAATTTCTTGAAAGTCATGATGAAATGCACATCGAGTGTCACAAAAACCGTTTACTCATCTTTAAGCAACGTGGCTTGATGACTCCTGAAGAAATTGAAGCATCGGTGAAATTCAGCGAAGCGTTTGTGGAAGTCGCTTCAAAACGATTGGTCGTTTAAAAAGTAAATATGTAAAAATGAAAAGGTTACTCTTATACATTTTGATGTTGGCTTCAGTGTTTAGCGGATTTGCTCAAGAACTGCCGAAGGAAGAACCCAAGAAGGAACCAAAGAAAGAAATTGAAGAACTGAGACTAAAATTGAATGAAGATGGTAGTCATTACATCAAGGCTACTTTCATGACCCAAGTTTGGTTTCGTTATGCAGACTACAATCCTGGGACCACCGTGTTAGGAAGCCCGACTTCCAGTGGATTCGACATCGGATTGCGCAGAACTCGGTTTCAGATTTATGGACAGTTAACAGATCACGTTACTTTCTATTTTCAGATGGGACAGAACAATTTCAACTTCATTTCAGGAAATGGTGGAGCTCCGGACAATAACTCTCCTTATGTGAACAGGAAAACTCAATTTTTTATTCATGATGCTCTCGCAGATTATCGAATAAAAAAAGGAAGTGATCTATTGTACATCGGTGGAGGTCTTACAATTATCAATGGTCTCTCTCGCTTCAGTCAGCCAAGTGTAAGCACCATCATGAGTATGGATGTGCCTGTCTTCGCACAAGCAACAGTTGACCAAACTGATGAATTCTCCCGTAAGTTGAGTTTTTACGCACGAGGTCAAGTAGGAAGGCTGGACTATCGTTTGGTTTTCACTGATCCTTTTCCAGTCAACACCAATGGAACAGTGGCAACACCTCTAGCTGCACCTCCCGCAAACGCTACAGCGCAGTATGCATCTTTCGCTCAAGTAGGTCATGAAAAGCAATACCAAGGATTCTTCATGTGGAATTTCTTTGATAAGGAATCACACGTTACTCCATACACAACTGGCACTTACCTTGGCAAAAAGAAAGTACTCAATCTTGAAGGAGGTTTCATTCATCAGGCAAATGCAACTTGGACTGGTGATGGAACCGGAACTGTTGCTGGCACTACCTATCACGACATGGATCTCTGGTCTATTGCCGTATTTTATGATGCACCTCTTAATACTGAAAAAGGAACCGCCTTCAATGTCTACGCTGGCTACTTCCATACCGACTATGGTCCAGGATATCTTCGCTACAACAACAGTATGAACCCAGCCAATGGAACAACAATAGCAGGTGCGCCGGCAAACAGCTTTGGAACTGCCTACCCCATGTTTGGCACTGGCAATGTGATTTACGCTCAAGCAGGCTATCTATTAAAGAAGGATCTATTCGGGGAAGGGAACGGAACATTAATGCCTTACGTAACCTTACAAAGTTCAAAGCTTGACCGCATAGGTAAGCAGATGAATGTTTGGGATTTCGGAGTGAACTGGTTAATCAAAGGCCATACTTCTAAAATTACTTTAGACTATCAAATTCGACCAACATATACCGGCCTTGCTACCGATCCTGTGCTGATTAAAGACAGCGGCACAAAGAATCAAGTAGTTGTTCAATATCAATTTTTCTTTTAAAAAAACTGTTTAGTTTTAGTCTGAAACGGGTGTCTCGCGAGGCACCTGTTTTTTTATTAGCAATCAATAATTACTTTCTGTCCTTATTATTTTTAAAATATTTTAGCGAATGACATTTTTAAACAACGACTCAAAATGAAAGAAAGATTAAAGAATATTTTTTATGAAATGATCCCCGTTATTTTAGGGATGTTAATCGCACTTTGGACTGAGAATATCAGGGAAGACTTTGATGATCAGGAAAAACTCGATGAAATAATTAAACTCGTTGGCAATGAAACGACCGAGAACATTTCCGAATTAGGAAAAAGCACCGAGCATAATCGCATGGCAAAGGACTCATTAAAAAAATACCTGACCAATTCCGAAATTCCACTTGGTGAAATCATAAGGAAGACCAATGGACTTCATGTTCCATTTATAAGAAGCTATACACCTACCCTACTCTATGGACTGAGTAATAAGGATAAAATTGCTAATTGGGAATTAATTTCAACAATATCCGAGAATCAAGAAGCAATTCAGATAGTTAAAAGCCGAGTTACTGATATTACTAATTTAGATTTTATCTCTAAAGACAAAAGCGAGAAACAGAAACTGGATATTATTTTAAGTGATTTAATTATAAATGGAAACGGTATTTTATCCAATCTTAGTAAAATTGATTCTCTCGTTAAGAATATCAAGAAATAAAAGAGCTCAGTCTCTAAACTTATTGGATATATTTAACAAGATGCCTTGTTTCTTTTTCACTAAATTTAGAGTACACTAAAATCTTGGTATGGATTTCAAAGAAGTTTTTTCGGTTTCGCTGATTCTCTTTTCCGTCATTGATATTGTCGGCTCGATCCCGTTCATCATTTTGATCCGCAAACGCGAAGGAAGAATTTATGCCGAACGAGCTACTGCCATTGCAGCAGCGCTGATGGTGGCTTTTCTATATTTAGGTCAATCCATCTTAGATCTATTCGGATTGGATGTAGGGTCCTTTGCCGTTGCGGGTTCGATTGTTATGTTTATCATTGCGATGGAGATGATCCTTGGCATCACGTTAATTAAAGACGATCCTAATGCAAAAGGTTCAGGATCGATTGTACCCATTGCATTTCCATTAATTGCTGGCGCCGGAACACTCACTACCATTCTTTCGATAAGAGCTGTCTATGAAGAGCGAGTTATCCTCATTGGCATTGTTCTGAATCTCATCTTTGTTTACATCGTACTCCGATCCAGCTCGTGGCTAGAGCAGAAAATTGGAGCATCAGGTTTTGCCGTTTTGCGAAGAGTGTTCGGAGTAATCCTCCTTTCTATCGCGGTGAAAATTTTTAAAACAAACGTGCTTCTCTCTTAAATATTCATTTTCACTAATTATGATTCGCATTTACACCGATGGTGCAGCACAAGGTAATCCCGGTCCCGGAGGCTACGGGGTGATTCTTAAATTCAATAACGCAGAGAAAGAATTATCAGAAGGGTTTCGCCTCACCACTAATAATCGAATGGAATTGCTGGCGGTGATCAAAGGGCTTGAGGCCATCAAAAAAAATGGAATCCCTATTACGATCTATTCTGATTCGAAATATGTAGTTGAAGCAGTGGAGAAGGGATGGTTGTGGAACTGGCAGAAAAAGAATTTCAAAGACAAAGCCAATGTTGATTTGTGGATGCGATACATTCCCCTGCATCAAAAATTGAATCCAAAGTTTGTTTGGATCAAAGGTCATGCTGGTCACCCCGAAAACGAAAGATGCGATGTGCTGGCAGTTCAGGCGGCCTCTGAGAAAAAACTTTTAATAGATTATGAATACGAATCCAACCAGAAATAAAAGAGCCACAATCAAAATGATCGTGGCTCGATAAGTGTTGGGGAAGTGTAATATTACTGCTTAGCTGTTTTCAATTTATCTAATTCTCCCTGATAGAATTTAATATTCCCTTTTTGGTTTTCAGGAATATTCTTTATCGCCTCTTCCCAATACTTGATCGCATTCTTATTATCACCTAAAGCAGTGTAGCCTCGAGCTAGACCCACGTTAGGTGTAAATTTATCGGTAGGATTTTTTTGCGCGTTGTATTTAAAAATCTCCATCGCTTTTTCTTTTTTTCCGGCATTCAAAAGTGTGCGACCATATTGGTGCACTGCCTGCACTGTTGCATCCGGTGACTTAATTGCCTTTTGCATTTCTGCGTCAGCTTCCGCATCTTTTCCCATTGCCAAAAGTACATTCGATTTTGCGGAAAGCGTATTGAATTCCTCGCGTCCTCCGATGATAGGGTCCATCGCCTTATTAGCCCAGGTCAAGCCTTCGTCTAAATTAACTTTATTCGTCGCGCAAAAATTGGCAGCCTGCGAAAAATTGCGATAGTCAAAACCCACAGGAGAACGTAACTGATCGCGCATCATCGAAACATAGATATTGTTTACATCAGCTACTTCAACTTTGAAAGGAATTCTTTTGTTCTCCCACTGCAAGTAAGCAACCGCTGAATTGGGTTGACGATCATCAAAACCATAAGTTAAATATTCTGTGAAGGGAGCATCCTTCGGAGTTACATCTACGCGCAGTGCATCTTCACTTTGATTATAAAAGAAACTTCCCCAACTGCTGGTGTTTGTCGAAAAGATCCATGTCCACGATCCTTCTTTTGCAGTGGCAAGAAATAGCGCATAAGAACCTGCCTTCAAGTCCTTGCCTTCTATTTTCACATCATGAGAAAATTTGATCACAGTATTTTCATTGGCGCCTGCACGCCACGGTGCAGATTTCACACCAAAGCCCTGATCGGCAAAACCATAATGAACCAACTCTCCCCAGATATGACCTGTGCGATCGGTGGTAGCTGTATGAACATGTGGGCTGCTGTAAGCAATAGAGATTTCAACAGGGCCGATATATTGAACAACTTTCGCCTTTTGATTATTTCCACTTGGTGGCGCTACCAAACTTTGTGCAAAACCATAGCCTGCAACGGCCATGATCACAATAACTGTAATCAATCTTTTCATTGGAATTTGGGTTAATTAAACTAATGTCTGTTAACGTGAATATTCACGCTATAGATTTCACCCTAGATTGGGTATTTCTTAGACTGTCCGTTTTGGGGCACTAAAATTTTGAGGGAAGCCGGTTTTAATTCGACGATGAATTTATCAGTTGCATCCATAGCTTCCCCATCAATGTGATAAGCAATGGATTGATCAATATCAATTGTAATTCGATTCGTTTTTATGATCTCAACAAATCGAGAACGGTTTAAATTTCCACTAAACATTTTTCCTGCAAAGCCAATAGCTTGTAGCATTGGGACTTTTTGAATGAAGCACACATCCATCAGCTTATCGCAAACCGAAGCTTGAGGAGCAACGCGTGCATTGTTACCAAACTGAGATGAGTTGGCTAATGCAATGATGAAAGATTTAGACTGAAAAGAATTTCCATTTATTCCGATTTTCGCTTCGAAAGATTTAAAGCTCATAAATTCTTTGATCACTAATTTGGCGTAGCCCATCAAACCACGTTTTGCTTTGTTAGCAAAAAGCCCTGCTACATGTCCGTCAAATCCAATACCGGAAACATTAACTGATAATTTTCCATTCACAGAAAGTGTATCAATCATCTTCTCATCATGAAAGGGAATAATATCCAGCGACTTTTTGAACGACATGTGCAAACCAAGATGACGAGCCAAACCATTTCCCGAGCCTTTCGGTAATATCCCCATGGCCACTGAGGAACCCAACAGACCTTTCGCAACTTCGTTCACCGTGCCGTCACCGCCTACTGCAAAAGCATAATCAAGTTTCTGTTTGACCGCCTCTTGTGCCAGTTCAGTGGCATGACCGGGGCTCTGTGTAAATTCAATTGTACTTTCAATGTTAAGCTTTTCGCACTGCTCGATAATGCGGCCTTCCACTTCCGGCAGGTATCCTCCTCCAGAAAATTTATTAATTATGAACAAGGCTGTCTTTAGCTTTGACATGGAAGTCGTAACTTAAATTCGATGAAAGATTTAACTTTACTTACAAATTAGATTCAAACCTAACCGAATTCTTAAACCTGACCAAACTGAATTAGTTCATGCCTGATTTTATTCCAAGAAAAATTAAGTTCAAAGCCTGGGATCAGGAGCACCGACTATTAATGCGATTGAATAGCATTGAATGCAGTAAAGGAGAGCTGATTAAGAAGAACCATGTGTTATTGCAATTTACAGGCTTGTTGGATAAGGAAGGGGAAGAAATTTACGATATGGATGTACTCTTCATCTCACTTGATAAATACATTGTCTTTTGGAATGATGTGAAGAACGGGTGGTACTTTTCACCAATTTCAAATCGTGAAAATCATTCTCCTTTTCTAACCAAAGATGCTGAACGGATGAAACGGTTCGGTAATTTCTTCGAGCTATCCAAAGATGCGCTCGAGTTTAAGAAAACTACTTTTTGATTTTTGATTGAATGTAGGCGATTGCCTGACCGATGGTTTGCATCTTCTCAGCATCGTCATCCGGAATTTTAATATCAAAGGTTTGCTCAAATTCCATTACTAGTTCAGCATAGTCCAACGAATCAATTCCAAGATCTTTAACAAAGCTGGCGTCAGAAGTAATTTGAGATTCAGGGATTCCTAGTTTTTCGATGAGAATGGCGTTGATCTTGTGTTGTACGTCTTGCATGAACTTTCTAATTTTTCAAAGCTAAGGCTTTTCCTATTTTTTGCCAACAATTGAAGATTTAAAACCGGAGGAGAAACTCGGTTCCTTCACCTAATTTCGACTTAACTGTAATCTGGCCGCCATGCTGACGCATGATTTGCCGCGAAAGGCTCAATCCGATACCGGAACCAGTCTTCTTGGTAGTAAAAAACGGAATGAAAATTCTTTCCAAGGCATCGGCATCAATACCATTGCCATTGTCTTTAACTGAGATAATGACATGCCCTTCGTTGTCATAAGCCGACAGCTGGATTTTTCTGTCGGTTTGATTGTCAAATGCCTGAATAGCATTCTTAATTAAATTAATCAACACCTGCTCAATCATCGTCTTATCCGCCTGAATTTTTAAATCAGCTGTTTGCAACTCAACTAAAACTCCAATGCTGTGATCCGCCAATTCTTTTTTGTGAAGCATTGCCATTTCATCTAACAAATCCTTAACAGTAACCTCCGTCAAGTTGGGTTTGGGCACATGCGTCAAATTCCTGAATTCTTTTACAAACTTGATAAGACCTGCGCTTCGCTTGCCAATCGTTTGGATAGACAAATGCATATCTTCGGCTTCTTCTTTTTTTAACGTCAGATCAGATTTTTTTAGTTTATCCTCAAGCTCTCCTTCTACCATTCCGGCAAGTGACGATATGGGTGTAACCGAATTCATAATTTCATGCGTGAGCACACGTACTAGGTTTTGCCAGGCTTCCATTTCTTTTTCTTCCAATTCGCTCTGTATGTTGCTCATCGAAATAAGTTTCATCACTTCCCCGCGAAGAGTAAGTTCAATCGCATACAAAGACAGATAAAGTGTTTCATCGCCCATCTTTAATCGAAGCAACTCGCGACCACCAGTTTTTAATTTAAGGAATGAATCAACGAGAGAATTGTCTACGCTGCGTAGATCATCGAGCTTATCAATCTTATCAACACGAAGCAATCGCTTGGCCGTAGTATTCATTATCTGAATCGTCCCCTCCTTGTTGAAGGTTAGAATACCGATACCAACGTGCTGTACTATATTTTTAAAGAACTGAGCTACATCATCAAACTTTGGAGCTTCGTAAGACACTGGCCTCTCCACCGGTTTCTCTACTGGCTTTTCAGGGGGTGTGTCTACAATTTTTAAAAGTTGAATTCCTTGAAATGCAACAGCAACGATAAGCACAACAGTTGCAGTAAAGCTGAATCTACTGTTGCCCATTGAATAACCGAGCACAAAAACGGTGGCCGCTAAAATAGCTAGCCGTGTAAAAACAGGCGAACGCCAGTTATAGTCCATATTTTTCCATCCTGCGATAGAGCGAAGCGCGTGTAAGTCCGAGTTCTTCGGCAGCTTTAGAGATGTTTCCGCTGTGCAACTGAATGGCTTTCACCACAGCCGACTTTTCAACTTCATCCAAGTTTAATGTATCCATCGACACGCTTTCATTTCCCTTGCGATTAAACAGAAAATCACTCTCTTGCAATTGATTTGAATCAGCCATGATCACAGCACGCTCAATGGAGTGTTGCAACTCACGCACGTTGCCAGGCCAGGGATATTTTTTTAATTTATTAATCGCTTCAGGTGAAATCGTAAGTACTTCTTTATGATATCTTTTTGAATAATAACTCAGAAAATGTGTTGCCAAAGCAGGGATATCATCAATGCGTTCGCACAACGGAGGAATAGTGATTTCTACGGTGTTAATTCGATACAACAAATCTTGTCTGAATTTTCCTTCCTTCACCATTTGATGCAACGGCATGTTTGTAGCACAAATCAATCGGATGTCAACTTCCATTGGTTGGTTCGCTCCTACTCTTGTTACTTGTCGTGATTGCAACGCGCTTAAAAGTTTACTTTGCAAGTTCATACTTAAGTTTCCGATCTCATCAAGAAAAAGCGTGCCGTGATTGGCCAACTCAAATCTTCCTGGTCTATCTTCTCTGGCATCGGTGAATGCACCTTTCTTGTGACCGAATAATTCACTTTCAAAAAGTGTCTCCGTTATTGCGCCCATATCTACCGCTACAAAAGAATTATCTTTGCGCAATGAATTTTGATGAATCGCTCTCGCCACTAATTCTTTTCCCGTTCCATTCTCACCAAGAATCAAAACATTGGCATCCGTTTTAGAAACCTTATCGATAAGTCCAAAAACTTCTTTCAATGAGGCACTTTGTCCAATAATATCCCGAAACGGCTGACTGATTTGCTCCTCAAGCATTTGCTTTGCTTTACGAAGCTTATCCACTTCATTGTATGATTTCTTCAACCTAATTGCTGTAGAAATAGTGGCCACCAATTTTTCGTTTTGCCAGGGTTTCAAAATAAAATCAGTAGCTCCTTCTTTTAATGCGCGCACGGCCATCTCCACATCACCGAATGCCGTAATCATAATCACCACAGCCTGCGGATCTCTTTCTTTAATTTGCTTCAGCCATTCAAATCCTTCCTTACCGCTCGTAGTGTCCTTACTGAAATTCATATCAAGCAAGATCACATCGTAGGTATCATTATTCAGTAAGAATGGAATCTTGTTGGGATTTTTCTCTATGATCACCTGATGATTGGATTTTTTCAACAGCATTTTAGCCGCCAACAATACATCCTCATCGTCATCGATCATCAAAATTTTGCCGTTCTCGTTCACAGGTTCAGGGTTAAAAGATGTTCTCAATAAGAAAAATTATGCCAATTGAATAGGAGTCAAAAACCAAGGTTAAACTTCATTTTCATGTGCTATATCGTACAAAGATGTCCAAATTTGAACACAGAAAGAAATCAGTCAATCAGGAGAATCCTTTCCGTTAAATTCAAATAAAGTGACGCGTCCATTTTCTTTTACCAACAAAATTCTTTCGTCGGAGACCAATACAATTTTTCCCTTGCCAACTTCTACCAATCTGATTTTCTCGGTGTACAAATCAAAGAATACAACTTTATCATCGTGGAGGAAGTAGAGTTCTTCACCAAAGAAACCAAAGTTATTCGCATCGGTTTTAAGTTGATTGATTTTTTTTCCAACCGTGTTATAGATAACAATGCCTGAATTTTTATCCAATAAGAAAATCAAATTCTGATAATCTCGCATATAAACGAAATTAGGTTTTGCCTCTGCAGAGTCAACATAAAACTCTGCAATCACCTCATTGTTTGCCGGGTTTACTTTCTTTATCGAGAAGTCAGCGCCATCCAATACCAATAGTTTATTATCATTTGTTGGACAAGCTAACAGAGGTTTAATCGCTATAGAAGGTTCAAGCTGCCGAATATCCGGACTCTGAAAGTTTCGATCATAGATAGTTATCTGCTGATCTAGTTGATCGTACACAAAAATTTTGGGATGATACCAAGGCTCAAGCAATGTGGCAATCTTATCTCTTTTAATGGAAGCCAATACTTTTCCATTAGCATCGTATTTTTTTATCTCACCATTTTTAAACACAAGAAAGAAGTCTCCCAACCGATCAATGGCAACACTTTCAATTTTTGTTGCCTTAAACTCCTTTACCTTTTTAAGATTCTGTGCACTCGATGTATGATAGACAAGAATTACAACAGGAAACACCAAAAGCCATCTTGAAAAAATTAATCGCATTGATCAGCCTTTGAAAGTTTTTAATTCCACGGAATTGTTATCCAAAACAGCATACGTATCGAAGTGCACCCATTCGCCCAGGTTGATATAACGACTATTCTCTCCCACTTTCAAATCTAGCGGCAAATGGCGGTGACCAAAAATATAATAATCGTGATGCTCTTTCTTTTCCAATTCCTTGCAATAAGTAAGTAGGAACTCTTTTTCCTCTCCGTTAAACTCTTCTTCGCGTGCGTTGTTGCTAATTCGACTTTTACGGCTCCAATATTTGGCGATTGCAATACCGAGATTAGGATGCAGGCGAGCAAACAACCACTGGCAAACACCACTGTTAAAAAACCATTTTAATAATTTATAGAAATAGTCACCATCGCCCAGACCATCTCCATGACCAATTAGAATCTTTGCGCTACCTAATGTCAATAGCTGCGGCTCTCGATAAATGACAATCCCCATTTCCTTCTCGAAATAGTCGAACATCCACATATCGTGATTGCCTGTGAAAAAATAGATTGGCAATCCTTTATCACGAAGTTCTGCCAGTTTTCCCTGTAGCCGAATAAATCCCTTCGGGATTGCTTGCCTGTACTCAAACCAAAAATCAAAAATATCTCCGAGAAGATAAATCGAGTGAGCATCGTCTTTAATCTGATCAAGCCAGGCAACAATTCTTTTCTCACGCGCTAAACTCACCTCTCCATTGGGCACGCCAAGATGAAAATCAGATGCGAAATATATTTTCTTTCCCTTAGGAAGGTCAACTTGCATATCGGTAAAAATAAAAAACCTGGCAGGTTTTTAAAACTTGCCAGGCTTCATGGTAATACTTTGATATCATTTAGGAATTGTTGAAGCTTCCTTAGCTTCCTCTGCTCCATTTACAGTTCCCGCTTCGGTCTCCTTCTTTTCCTGTTTTGGAGTGCCGTTGGTAAATTTCTCATAAGTAGTTTGATGAGCAAATGGTCTCTTACCAATCAAACGCTCTAAATCCGACTGGAACAAAATCTCTTTCTCCAGTAATTCTTTCGCGATGATTTCTAACTTCTCGCGATGCTCATTCAACAGTTTCTTTGTCCTGTCAAAAGCATTTTCAATAATTTTCTTTGCTTCCAGATCAATACGTTCTGCGGTAGCATCTGAATATGGCTTGTTAAATGAATATTCAGATTGCTTGGAGTCGTAAAATGATATATTCCCAATTTCCTTATTCATTCCGTAAACTGTCACCATGCTATAAGCTAGTTTGGTGATGCGCTCAAGATCGCTGAGAGCTCCTGTAGAGATTTTTCCGAACACAAGGTCTTCTGCTGCACGACCACCAAATGCCATGCACATTTCATCGATCAATTGTTCTGTTTGATACAGGAATTGCTCTTTAGGAAGGTATTGTGCATAACCTAATGCCGCAACACCGCGAGGTACAATGCTCACCTTCACGAGCGGATCGGCATGCTCCAGAAACCAACCCGCTACTGCATGGCCCGCTTCATGGTAAGCCACAATTCTTTTTTCTTCAGGCGAAATAATTTTATTCTTCTTTTCAAGACCACCGATTACGCGATCGATCGCATCTTGGAAGTCGATCATCTCCACTTCTTTCTTATCTCTTCTTGCAGCGATCAGTGCTGCTTCGTTACATACGTTGGCAATTTCTGCTCCGGCAAAGCCAGGAGTTTGAGCCGCTAATTTTTTTATATCTAAATCCTTAGAAAGCTTAATCGGCTTAAGATGTACTTTAAATATTTGCTCACGGCCAGCGATATCTGGTTTATCAATACTGATCTGACGATCAAAACGCCCTGGACGCAGCAAGGCAGAATCTAATACGTCAGGTCTGTTAGTTGCAGCAAGAATAATTACACCGCTATCCGTAGCGAAACCATCCATTTCAACCAACAGTGAGTTCAATGTATTCTCACGCTCATCGTTTGCTCCTGGCAATTGACCACGACCGCGAGATCGTCCAATAGCATCAATCTCATCAATAAATACTATACAAGGTGCTTTTTCCTTTGCCTGTTTGAAAAGGTCACGCACACGGGCTGCTCCAACACCTACGAACATTTCAACAAAATCAGATCCTGAAAGTGAGAAGAAGGGCACAGCTGCTTCACCCGCTACTGCTTTCGCCAATAATGTTTTACCCGTACCTGGAGGACCAACTAATAAAGCACCTTTTGGAATTTTGCCACCAAGCTTGGTGAACTTCTGTGGTGTCTTCAAGAAATCAACAATCTCTTTTACTTCTTCTTTTGCTTCTTCCAAGCCAGCCACATCCTCAAAAGTGATTTTCACTTTGCTCTCTGCGTCGAAAAGTGCTGCTTTGGATTTTCCGATATTAAAGATTTGTCCGCCGGGTCCACCACCACCTGTCATTCTACGCATCAGCATCCAGAAACCGACAAGCAATAAAATTAAAAAGCCCCAGTTCAAAAGCTCTCCGTAGCCTCCACCTTCTTCTTGTTCAAGGTCTGGAGCATTTGGATATTTAGCTTTTATCTCAGCATAACGATTTTCAAAAACACCCTGATCACCTATTTTATATACATAGTGAGGGCCGCTTTGGCTCAATCCAAGAGGACCATTCTTTTCAAGTTCCAACTTGTATTTGGCATTTTGCAACGCTTCAGGCTTCAACGTAATTTGTACAAGTTTATCTTTCTGATAAAGCTGAACACTCTTCACATCATTACTGGCTAGCATCGATTCAAACTGCGAACTTGTTATATTAACTAGTCCACGCGCATTCTTGAAAAATGTTATACCAAGGATTACCGCTGTTAGTACCAATATCACCCACATCTGATAGTTAGGTCTTGGCACCTTAGGTGGTAATATCTTCTTTTCTCTCTCTTTGTCAGCCATTGAAATAAATGTTAAAAAATGATTTAACGGTCTTTGTTACTAATAGTTCAATCTTCAATTAATGTGGTTTTTGCATCTCCCCAAAGTTTCTCCAATCCAAAAAATTCTCTTCGATCGTTTTTGAAAATGTGCACCACAACAGAGATATAGTCGAGAAGCACCCATTCTTTATTGTTATGACCTTCTTTATGCCATGGGTTTTCTTTCAAATCTTTATACACAAATTCATCTACCGAGTCTGAAATGGCATTTAATTGCTTATCGGAGTTACCAGAACAAATCACAAAAAAATCTGTTACTGCATTCTTTACCTCTCTTAAATCCATCAGCACTATATCCGATGCTTTTTTTTCTTGCATTCCTTTCACAACTAGTTCGGCAAGCTTTTCCGAGTCGTGCTTTTTCTTTCTCGCCATTAATTAAATTGAGGTTTGTTTTAGTTCTGGGAAAATCAGTCACTTAAATTCGCCTTTCGGCTACCTTCAGGTAATATCATCTAACCCAACTTGCAAATCTAACCAAAAACTCTTGTATAAAATCTTTGCCAAAACTCTTTTCACTGGCCAACAGCTTGTTTTTGTGCCAGAATGTCACTCCACCAACTCATTAGCATCCGAACTGGCTAGCAAGAGCATTTTATCGGAAGGAACCATAATCATCACTTCAAATCAAACCGCCGGGCGTGGACAAAGGGGAAATACATGGGAAACCGCTGCCGGAATGAACCTTACCTTCTCCATTTTACTGAAGCCTACCTTTCTTTTAGTCAAAAATCAGTTTTATCTCACTATTGTTACCTCACTCGCCGTTGCTGATTTTTTAAAGGAACAATCCATTGTAAATGTTAAAATCAAGTGGCCGAATGATATTCTTGCCAGCAAGAAAAAGATATGCGGAATTTTAATTGAGAACTCTGTTCAACAAGAAACAATTCAACAAAGCATTGTTGGGATTGGTTTAAACATTAATCAGAATAATTTTGACTCGCCTCTGGCCACCTCGTTGGCAATTGCTGCTGACAAAACTTTTGATCTGAATATCGCACTAAACTCTTTGCTTGAAAAATTTGAAAGACGATATCTTCAACTACGCAGTGGAAAATTATCTGAACTGAAAAGTGAATATTTAGAAAATCTTTTCGGCTTTGGTGAGTCTCAAACTTTCATTTCGAATATGAGAGAGTTTGAAGGAACAATTGAAGGAGTTGACGAAAATGGAGAGCTAAAAGTTTCTGAAAACGGAACCTCTTCCTCCTTTAAACTTAAAGAGATTGCTTTAAGATATTAGCCTTTTACTTTGGTCTAAACGAATCAAACAATTTCTGACTCATCAGTTTATACTGATCGTATGATACCAGGCTTGTCGTGAACGTTAACACAAAGGCCTTTTCTCCT
>DASYTA010000400.1:0-6461 GCA_036002745.1 Cyclobacteriaceae bacterium
AGAGATATCCATTAATAAATTACATCATTTCAACCGGCTGATTCTTCTTCACAAAAATGGATGATATCAAAGACATTATTGCGCAGAAAATTAAGGCAAAGAAATATCCTTTTACCTGACCCAGGGGAGTAAAACGATCAGCAGTATCCTTTCTTGCCTTTTCCAAAGCAGGTTCGATAGAATCTTCAGGAGCTCCGAATCTCTCCATCATGGCTCTTGCATTATCAACAGACGCATCTACTAATTTCTGAGGAAGTTCCGAGTCAATAAGGTTATATAAAATAAAAGTGAAGATGGTTCCTACTAAGGCAGAAAGAGCGAGAACTAAGAAACCATGCTGGAAGGCTTTTCCATAAGGAAGGAAACCACCAATTGAGGTACGGTAATTTATTCCCGCGTAGATGGTAAGGCCCAAGTAAATTAAAAGTGAAAGTCCTAAAAATTTAAACTGAACCATTACAGTATAGTCAATGGCGTAGATAAGAATGGTCAAAACAATGCTTACACCAGCCAATATCAATCCCCAGCGAATGGCGTGTTGAAGCAATGAAGGTTGTTCTGTAGTTGAATCTTCCATAGTTAATTTGTTTTTGGTTGTTTGCGTAAGATTGTTGTTATAACAATAGCCAAAAATAGGCCGATAATCATACTTTTCAAAAAGTAGTCGCCTGCCAAATCCATGGGTGAAGTAAGTGGTAGCTTAGCCAATTGTTGATTATACGTCTCGACACCAACGCTGCTTACAATTTCTTCCTTATAACTGATGATTTGTTTTTGCAATTGTTCAATGTAGGATGGAAGAAAATTATTATTCCATTTGGCAAATCCCCACGTAAAAATTGATCCAATCAATGCCGATGTAGTAATGAATACAAAGCTGCCAATCATGCCTTGCCAGAAAAAAAGCAACCCTTGCAGATGATAGTCGCGCAGTTCTTTGAGGCTAAAAAAAATAAACACGCCAAAGAGGATAATCCGAAAATCAAAAACAGCGAGAAGGAGAAAGGGATGGCGTCCAATAAAATAAAGAACTGCCACAACAATTGAGGCGATCACTCCCCCAACTAAACCCCAACGAAACGGAACTTTAAACAGAGGACTTTTTGTATTCATCGCCCGAAGAAAAACATTCTCAGGGTTGAAAACAAATTATTAAGCCTGTTGGATGAGCAAAATCAAATATCCGATTTCTTTAGTCTCACGTAGGCAAAGTAGTTGAAAAGGAAGGCCCACACGAGCGCGATAAGCACTGAGCTAAGTGATACATAATCTTGAATCTCCTGAAGTGCATATCTCAAAAAGGGAAAAGGGACGAGATTAGTCATTGACTCCAATGGAAATAAGTCGGAGAGCCACGAAACCGAATCTGGAACATTTACTTTAATAAAAAATTCGATAGTGCGAGAAAACAAAAGCAGCACAATGGCAAGACCAGCACGATTAACTAGAATTCCAAGAAGCAGTGCGAAAGACAGATAGGTAAGAACTTCAATGAAATAGGCCAGGAAGAATTCCATCCCATTTAAAATATCACCGATATATAATTGAGGAGAATAAATCATTCCCGTTACGAGTCCAATGAGAAACACCATAACTACGCTCATTGAGCTAAGCAATACATTAGTTAAGATTTTAGATTGAAGAAATTCCCATCGACTCATACCATCAATAATATTTTGGCGAATAGTTCGATATGCGAATTCATTTGTAATCGAAATCACAACCATGATACCCAAAATCATTTTGAAGAGACCGGCAACAAATAGAATGTTCTGCCAGATGTCAGGGAAATAATAAAGTGGTATACGATTAATTGAGAACGACTTGTCAAAGATGGCTGCTCCTTTGCTAATAAGCCACTTTACAAATTCGTTTCCACTGCTTAATACAACAGCAAGCAAAAAGAAATACAAACCACATATTACCCAAAACGTCCGGTAACTGGTAAGTTTCTTTAAATCAATCTTAAGAAGGTGCAACATTTTCTAGTGGCTAAGAATTATCGTTTTATTTCCTGCGGTGTCTCTTGCAAAATTTCTAAAAACTGCTTCTCCAAACTTTTCTTTTGTGTGAGTATATGCGAAGCAATTATTCCTTTTTCAAAAAGAAACTTATTTAAATCAACACTATGAAATCCATCGCGCATGCGCACCTGAAATTTTCCGCTCTCTGATTTTACTGCGAGGGAACCGCGGAACTCATGCAAAACGTGATTGAGGTCATCATGGAAAGCAACAACTTCAACAGTCTCTTCGCCCTTACCCACATCATCAACCGGACCACTGTGTACCAGTGTGCCCTTTCTCAAAACGGCAAAGTGCGTGCATACCTTTTGTACTTCGTCGAGTAAATGGCTTGCCAAAATAATTGTTTTCCCGTCAGCAGCAATACGTTTAATGATTTCACGAATCTCGGCTATGCCCATCGGGTCGAGACCGTTAGTGGGCTCATCTAGAATAAGAATGATCGGGTCGCTTACTAAAGCCGAAGCAATCGCTAGTCGCTGCTTCATACCGAGAGAATAAGTTCTGTACTTATCATCTTTTCGCTGGCCCAACTCCACAACTTCCAACACTTTTGGAATATTAGCTGGATCCGCACCCTTGATCATCGCGTTGAGTTCAAGATTTTTTTGACCGCTGAGGTAAGGATAAAAAATCGGGTGCTCTAAAACTGCTCCTATCTTTTTTCGAGTGATGTTTGTAGCATGCTCGCCAAACCATGTAAAGCCTCCTGATGTTGCGTTGGTCACACCCATCAGCATACCTAACGTTGTGGTCTTACCACTTCCGTTGGGGCCGAGCATGCCAAACACCTGACCGCGTTTTACTTCAAGGTCGAGCCGGTTGACAGCGCAAAGTTTTCCAAAATATTTAGTGAGCTTGTCGGTAGATAAAACTGTTTCCAATTGAGTTGGGATTAGTCTAAGTAATCAATCGATTTTTACGCCGTGTTGTTTCTTCTTGTCTTTCGACTTGTCATCACCGCCCACGAAATCTTTCACCCGTTGACCAATGTCGGTGCTTTGGTTAAGCATACTGAAAAGCGAAGTGGCTTTTTCCAATGCAACACGTCCTAAAATATCGAGTACATATAAATTCGTTGAGTCGCTCGCCATAATAACGGTCCCCTTTACTCGGTTATCTTCTTGGCGAATATAAACATCAAACATTTTTCCCTGAAAGCGGCTGGTCATCATCTCCTCATACTGCTCTGATCTGTAGCTCGACTTCAATTTTTTGTAGTCCGCATCTTCAAACTTGCTTTTTGCTTTATCAATCATCAAGAATTTCATCTTTTCAATATCCTTGATCAGCTCATCAAAATCTTTGTTGTCGTTTTGATTGAGCATACGTAGTGTGTTCTTATAAAAGTATAACGAAAGGCCTTCGTATTTTTTGTCAAGCTCCTCAATTGTTTTTGTTTGAGCGGAGACAAAAAGAGGGAGAGCAAGAAAAAGAATTAATAATCTCATTGAAGTGGGTTGAAAAGTAAGTTCAAAAAAAAGAAAAGCCACAAGCTACTGGCTTAACGCGAGTACCTTGTGGCTGGTTACAAAAATTAATTCTTTTTGTCTTTATTGTCCTTAATCTTTTCGAGGTTCTGAAGCCCTTCGATATTCATCTTTTTTCCAATGTGTGAAATCTTCTTTAAATCAATTTCACCAAATAAGGAGAGTAACATGAACTCATCATTGCCGCCCATCACCATCACCAGCTCACCAATTTTACCGGAACTGATTTCTTTGATATAGAATTTCATGTCCTTGTCTTTATCGCGCACACTCATGAGTTCCTCATAATCCTTTGCGGGGATCACGGACAACGCTTCTTTATATAAGGTGCGCGAATCGCGAGTTTCATGCTTAGCCAAAACTCTCAGTCCTTGAATTTTGCTTATAGCGTCCAGAACTTCTTTATCTTCCGGTTTATCCACTTCCATATTGGTGAATAGGCCAAACATTTTCTGACTTACTTTCACCTGTGTGAACGTTTCATCATCCTGATATTTAGCGAAGAATTTTGCAATAGCGTCTCCCTGTGCATAAGCTGCTATCGACAACACCACCATCACCACGCTCATCATTAACTTTTTCATAGCTGTATTCATTTTATTTTTTTAATTTCTTTTTTAGATGTTTACTTTCTTTTGCTTGTCTCCTTGAGGCTTCCGTTGAATTTTTTCCTCTGCCTCATTTAGCAAATTGATCTTGCTTGCTTCATTTTGCGCTTTATGGAAATTCTTCGAAATCATCATTAATGCTTTTTTGGTTTGCTCAAAAGCAAGCTTGGGATCGCTCTCTGTATCCGTTATTTCATTGGGCGATGACTTGCGCACCTCATGCCCAATCAAATAGACAGCTGCAACCACTACTATCACACCGGCAGCCACTCTTGCTATTTGAAACCAATTCGTCATTGAGATAATCTTTCCACCATGACGCTGCTTAATTTGTTTTGTTACAGCCGCATCAAAATTTTCATTTAACGTGCGGCTCTTCTCCGTTTCAAAATAACGGAAGAGCGCTGTCGTCTCCTTTAAATTTTCAGGAACATCATTGCTTTGAAAATACTGATGCAGTTCTTTTTCTTCTTCCAGTGAAGTTTCTGCATTCCAATATTTCTCCAGCAGTTGTTCGATTCGCTTAGAGTCCATACGCATTCAGTTTAATTAATTTTTCGCGCACAGCATTGCGGGCGCGAAACAAGTTTACTTTCACCTGGCTCATGTCCAGTTCAAGTATTTCACAAATTTCATTGTAGCTGTGCCCCTCCACATCGCGCAGGTGCATCACCTGTCGTTGTTTATCGGGTAGCTGCGACATCAGTTCATCGATGCGTTTCATGCTTTCTTTTAATTCTGTTTTATCATGAGGCGATAAATCATCCTGACGAACTTCAAAACCATCGGCAATAGAGTCGGTCGACTTATGCTGTTTGCTCCGCAATTTGTCAAGCGAGAGATTTTTAGTGATGCGCATGCACCAGGCTTCCATGTTTTGCACTTCGGCTAGGTCACGCCCATTCCACACTTTGATCATCGTCTCCTGAACAACATCCTTCGCCTCTTCACTACTGCCAAGCAAGCGGAAAGCAAAGCGATAAAGCTTGTTTTTTGCGGGCAGCACCCGGGTTTCAAAGTCTTCGAGGTTCATCGTATCAGAGGCAAGACGGGGAGATTAGTAAGATGTTACAAGCGAAGGTAAGGACTTTCTCGTTTTTCAAGCTAAATAGGGTCAAATAGCCATTGTCAGGTTCATTTGGGTTGTTTTAAAAATTCATACAATGTGTCTGTATCTTTCAAAGTCATCATGCGTTTTGAATGAAATTTTACCTAAACAATTGATTATTTAACCTCAAACTATCTTTTGAAAAATCCTGATTCCATACAACAGCTCATCCATGCAGATGAAAATGAAATCATTGAGGCTGCTAAAAATGATCCGGTCTGTTTTAAACCTCTCTATGAGAAATATTTTAAAAGAATATTTCTTTTTGTCTACCACAGAGTAGAAGATAGAGACATGGCCGCCGATCTTACATCGCAGATTTTTTTAAAGGTAATGCAACGCATTCATCAATATCAATCTAGAGGACTGCCTTTCTCTTCATGGTTGTATAGAATTGCTGTTAATGAGTGTACTGATTACTTCAGAAAGGCCAAAAGGTCGAAAGTTGTGTATGTCGAGGAAGTTTCCTTTCACCATCTTTTCGATGAAATGTTTCCTGAAGATCCTCGAGATGAACTCGAAAAGAAACTTCATATCGTACTTCAGCAACTTAAGCCGAATGAACTCCAAATTATCGAGCTACGATACTTTGAAGAAATGCCTTTTAAGATGGTCGCTGAAATACTTAATATCTCTGAAGTCAACGCGAAGGTACGAACGTATCGCGCCCTTGATAAAATGAAACGAATATTTCTCAAGCAACTATGAATCAAAACATCAATATCAAAGTAATGAAGAAGCCAGAACTTACTGATGAAGAAATTCGCAGCCATATGCAATTCGATAAATTGCTGGAAGACTTTAAAACAACTCAACCGGTTAACTCTTCTAAAAAATGGTTTTACTCGGCCACACTAGCAGTTGTGCTTGGTTCAGCAGTGATTTATTTTTTATCTCAAGAAGCAACTACTGAGGAGCAAAATAAGGATTCATCTCAAACTAATACGAGAGATAGCTCTACCCAGTCGAAAGACCAAAAATTGATTCAATCAACACCAAGCGCTGAAACCCATGATAAGAAAACCGCATTAACCTCTCCTAAAATATCCCCGAAGGAGAGAAATGTAACTCTTGATACCTCTAGTAAGAAATTGACACCATCACAGTTCACAGAAGCAGAACCGATGGAAGGATATTCTGCACTGTACGAATATTTTAATCGCGAATTAAAATATCCGATCGAAGCTGCTCGCGATTCAATTGAAGGAATTGTTACTGTCTCCTTTGTAAT
>DASYTA010000401.1:0-13966 GCA_036002745.1 Cyclobacteriaceae bacterium
TCGGTGTAAACAAGTTGGTCTATCAACCGGGATTAAGTTGGTTAGAACTGCTTCGTTGGGAGGTAATTAAATCATCCGTTCACCTTCATATTTTTTCTTCTGTTTCAAACCAGGTTAGAAAAACTTTTAAGAACAACAGGATTATTCAACTGCTGGAGTTTCCAGTTTTATTTCTAGGGGCCACACCACAAAATACACCAGCGCTCTATACTTTAATGAATTATGCTGACATGGTTTTGGGCACCTGGTATCCAAAGGGTGGCATGCACAAAGTGGTTGAAGGTATGGAAGCACTGGCCAAAGAAAAAGGTGTCAAGTTTTATTACGACAGCCCAGTTGATCAAATTAATTTGAAGAACGATGTTATAAAAAGTGTTACAGCCGTTGGAAAAGAAATTACTAGCGACTTTGTTATTGCATCAGGAGACTATCATCATGTGGAGCAACAATTGTTGCCAGCTACACATCGAAAGTATGATGCTGCATATTGGGACAAACGAGTTCTGGCTCCCTCTGCATTAATGTTCTTTTTGGGGATCAATAAAAAGGTTAAAGGCTTACGTCATCACACTCTTTTCTTTGACGAAGACTTTGCGCTTCATGCCAAGGAAATTTATGATCAGCCACATTGGCCAACTTCGCCACAGTTTTACATCTCTTGTCCATCAAAGTCCGATCCATCCGTTGCGCCCGAAGGTTGTGAGAACATCATGATTCTTGTGCCTGTTGCTGCCGGCTTGGTAGATACCGATGAAACACGAGAGAAATATTTTAAAGCGATCATCAGTCGTTTGGAAACGATTTTGGGAGAGACAATTCAATCGCACATTGTTTTTAAGAGGAGTTATGCGCACAACGATTTCTCCTCAGACTATAATTCACTGAAAGGAAATGCATATGGATTGGCAAATACATTATGGCAAACCGCCAACTTAAAACCATCGATGGCCAATCCGCGGGTAAATAATTTATTCTATGCTGGCCAGCTAACAGTTCCTGGGCCTGGCGTACCGCCAGCCATTATTTCCGGACAGGTATCGGCACAACTTGTTATTGATAAGACGAAATCTAAAAAATAATTATAGATGATAGTGGAAGGAAATCAAAAACAATTATTTGATACAGTCAGTTTTCATTGCAGTCGTATTACCACACAACTGTATAGCACTTCATTTTCTTGGGGGATTCTTTGTCTTGATAAATCCATCAGAAATGGCATCTACTCCATTTATGGATTTGTTCGCTACGCCGACGAAATCGTTGACAGCTTTCATAAGTTCGACCAGAAAGATTTGCTTACCAGGTTTGAGTTGGATACTTACCTCGCTATAAGAGACGGAATAAGCCTTAATCCTATTTTAAATAGTTTTCAATGGGCTGTTAAGCAATATAAAATTGAAAACGCTTTGATCGATAAATTTTTACAAAGCATGCGAATGGATTTGTCGATGAAAACGCATGACAAATATTCTTATCAGGATTATGTTCTCGGTTCGGCCGAAGTAGTTGGACTCATGTGCTTACGTGTGTTTTGTCAAGGCGACCTCAAAAAGTATGAACAACTAAAGCCTAATGCCATGAAGTTAGGTGCCGCCTTTCAAAAAATAAATTTCTTGCGCGACATTAATGCCGACTACAACGGGCTTGGTCGAAGCTATTTTCCTGAAATTGATTTACACAACTTCAATGAAGATGAGAAAGAAAAAATCATTCGCGAAATAGCGGATGATTTCCATGAAGGATATAAAGGCATTGTGCAGCTCCCTGCTGAGTCAAGATTTGGAGTTTACATTGCTTACGTTTATTACCTGGCACTATTCAAAAAAATTAAGAACACACCATCACGGCTAGTAATGAAAGAGCGAATCAGAATTCGAAGTCGTTATAAAATGGGGTTATTGATTCTCTCCTTCTTCAGGTACAGGTTGAATCTAATTTAATATGATAAGCCTTGATGTGCTTTCTGCAATTGTCAACTCCAATATCAGTTTGTTTTGGTTTAGAAGAGATTTGCGCCTGACGGACAATGCAGGTCTTTATCACGTGCTGAAAAAGGAGCTCTCCGTACTTCCTATTTTTATTTTTGACACGGAAATACTGAATAAGCTTGAAGACAAAAAAGACAGGCGTGTTGAATTTATTCACCAAAGCCTTACCCAACTAAAAGATGAACTGGAGCAGGCAGGTTCTTCATTGCTAGTACTTCATGGTGATCCAATTGAAATTTATTCCATTCTTAAACCCAAAGCCGTTTACTGCAATCACGATTACGAACCTTATGCCACCGCGCGCGATTCGCAAATCAAGAGTACATTAAGGGAACGAGGCATAGAATTCCATTCTTTCAAAGATCAAGTCATTTTTGAGAAGAATGAAATCTTGAAAGACGATGGTACCCCTTACACCATTTTTACTCCCTACAGTAAAAAATGGAAATCAACACTGAATGAGTTTCATTTAAAGAGTTATCCTTCAGAAAAATGTTTAGAAAATATAACCAAGTTACATCCGCTGGCATTGCCTCCCCTCTCAGATATCGGTTTTGAAAAAACAGGATCGACTTTTCCAGACCGGAAGATTAATTTGAAAATTATTGAGAACTACAACGTCACACGCGACTACCCTGCAATTAACGGAACAAGTCGCCTGAGTGTACATTTACGTTTTGGTACAGTGAGCATTCGAAAATTGGCGTCTATTGCTTTTCAAAAAAATGAAACGTGGCTCAATGAACTAATATGGCGAGATTTCTATCAAATGATTTTATGGCACTTTCCTCAGGTAGAAAACGAACCTTTTAAATCAGCCTATCAATTTGTTGAATGGAGAAATGACGAAAGCGAATTTGAATCATGGTGTGAAGGAAGGACCGGTTACCCGATTGTAGATGCAGGCATGCGCGAGCTCAACCAAACCGGCTGCATGCACAACCGCGTGCGTATGATCGTAGCAAGTTTTCTGACAAAACATCTGCTTATTGATT
This sequence comes from Cyclobacteriaceae bacterium, assembly GCA_036002745.1. Taxonomy (GTDB): domain Bacteria; phylum Bacteroidota; class Bacteroidia; order Cytophagales; family Cyclobacteriaceae; genus ELB16-189. The sequence continues at coordinate 2,984 of DASYTA010000401.1, forward strand.
GGCGGTGGGGCGAGGCTTACTTCGCTAAGAAACTTTTGGATTTTGATTTGGCGGCAAACAATGGTGGCTGGCAGTGGGCGGCTGGATGTGGCTGCGATGCGGCTCCTTATTTTCGAGTATTTAATCCTTCGCTTCAAACTGCGAAGTTTGATCCTGAATTTAAATACATCCGAAAGTGGGTGCCTGAATTTGATAAAGTAAATTATCCGAAGCCGATTGTCGATCATGAATTTGCCAGGAAAAGAGTTTTGACAGCCTATAAAAAAGCTTTAAGCATAAGAGGATGAAAGTTTATCATTTCAAGCAGTCGCAATTTATTCAAGCAGATATTGACACTGTCTGGGATTTTTTTTCTTCGCCTAAGAACCTGAACGCGATTACTCCGCCTGAAATGAATTTTGAGATCCTTGAAATAACAGGCGCTGAAAAAATGTATGCCGGGCAGCTGATTTCATATAAGGTGAGTCCTTTTCTACTAATGCGCGTGAGGTGGGTAACCGAGATAAAGCATATTGAACCTAAAAAATATTTTGCTGACGATCAAAAAGTTGGGCCCTTTTCGCTTTGGTGTACCATCAACACTTTTTTTCAGAGCTTGACAATGGTGTGCTCATGACGGATGAGATTTCGTACGCTATTCCATTTGGAATTTTAGGTCGGATAGTTAGTTCGATGATTGTGAAAAAACAGGTAGACTACATTTTTAACTATCGTACTGAGAAAATCAAATCTCTTTTTCCTGTGAAGTAATAACTTGTAAAATGATTTTATTTTTTTCGTGTGCAGCAATAACCTTATTCACATTTCTCTTCTGGGAATTTGTGGCATGGTTTACGCACAAATACATCATGCATGGGTTTCTCTGGGTGTGGCACAAGTCTCATCACACCGTGCATGATCATGCGTTGGAAAAAAATGACTGGTTTGCTGTCGTGTTCAGCGTGCCATCGATTGGCTTATTCTATTATGGATCGGTGGTGAGTTACAACCCCTATGTTCTTGCGGTTGCGTTGGGAATTCTATGTTACGGAATTTTTTATGTTGTCTTTCATGATGTGGTGGTGCACCAGCGCATCAAATGGAAACCGCTAAGACAAAGCCGCTATTTGAGGCGAATGATTCACGCTCATTATGTACACCACAGCAAGCACACAAAAAAAGACTGTGAGGCTTTCGGGTTTCTGTTTGCACCAAAAAAGTACGAGCCCAAAAACTTTCAATTCAAAAAGAGTCGAAAGGAAACGCAATAAACATCACTGATTTTGAAATCGAATTACCTCTATCTGTTGCTGGATTTCATTTCTGTTATATTTCCGCTCGTTTTTAGTTTCCATCCAAAAGCAAGCTTCTCCAAGAAATGGAAATACCTGTGGAGCGCATTATTGATTCCCGCAGTCATTTTCATTGTATGGGACATGGCTTTCACAAGAATGGGAGTTTGGGGATTTAACCCAAAGTATATTCTCGGGATTTATGTTTACAATTTGCCTATAGAAGAAGTCCTTTTCTTTATTTGTATTCCTTACGCTTGCGTGTTTTTGTATGAAGCGCTCAACCATTTGGTGAAGAAAAATTTCCTTGCATCAGCGGCATCTTCCATCACTATTATATTAATTATGTTCCTGTTCACATTGGGAATATTGAACTTGCAACGCTGGTACACGGGTGTTACTTTTTTTGCCACCGCTTTCTTTTTGGCGTTGCTGCAATGGCAGTGGAAAGCTACCTTCTTGGGCCGTTTTTATTTTGCGTTTATTTTTGTCCTAATTCCTTTTTTTATCGTCAACGGAATTCTTACCGGGAGTTTTATTGACGAACCAGTAGTCCGGTACAATGCCAACGAAATAATAGGGCTTCGGATCGGAACAATTCCGTTTGAAGATAGTTTTTATGGAATGCTTCTGTTGCTGATGAATGTGTCTTTGTTTGAGCGCGGGCAAAGAATCGATTAGAATATGCGACTATCCAATCGAAAATGCTTTTAGGGATTTTACTGCTGTTATCATTATGACAATCATTAGCAATAGCAATGCATCTTAAGATGTTTTGTCTGAACGTTGCACTAACTCCTGATTTCTCTTCGCATAAACAGGTAATAAGATGATGCGAAACACGCCACTGTTGCGGCAATTAATCCACTTACCTGAGGCCACACAATCATAAGGCTATCCAAAAATGAAAGAGGTGTTGGTATTGCGCCCGCCATTTGCTCCATCGTGATCGGACTTAAGCTCCTAATAGATGGCATTAACAGCGTATTTGTTGCATCGGTGTAAAGCTGGCTTGGCGCAAGCCGTAGAAAACTTAAAAGAATTTCATTGTAATGCAGAATTTCATTTTGAGTAAGCTGATGAGAAGTTGGAACCAAAGCTCTTACAATTATATTGACGATGATCTGATAAAATACAGTAAGAAACAGCCATATCCCAATCGCTGTGAGAGCTGATGTAGCTGCTTGTTTGAAACGAATTGAAAGTAAAATGGATAGGCCGAGCCAGAACCCTATATACATCACGCAGATGATTGTGAAACTTAATATCCGAAGCGCTTCTTCGAGTTCAATGAGCACACCGGTAAGTAGTATGCCGCAACCAACCATGAGCAAAACAAGCGAGAAAAAAAGAACGCTAATCAAGATCAGAGCGCTCACAAATTTCGACAACAGCAAATTGTCACGATAAACTGGTTGCGCCATAATTCTTGTGAGTGTGCCACTCTGTTGTTCAGAATTGATGGCATCAAAACCCAAGCTAATTCCCAGTAATGGTCCCAGGAAATTCAGGAACACATGAAACGGAGGCAAAGTACCTTCAGTTGTTGTTAGCAGTTTGAGATATAAAAACATTTGGTCCGGATCGGAGATGTTAGCAATGGCTGCCCTGATGTTGTTCATTGACACATACATTGCTCCCCAAAATGTAAGTGCGATTAATAGTAATAGTATAATAAATCGCCAGCTGCGGATGTGGCTGTCAATTTCTTTCCGCACCATAATCCAAAAAGGACTGCCGTGTGATTTATTTTCTATTGATCCTATTTTAAAAGAAGCTGTCAGATTTTTCATTGTTGACTATGCTCTGTTAGATTGTTCTCAAAATATTTTTGATAGATGTCGTCCAGACCGTATTGTTTCTTTTGAACACCAGCGACGTTAAATCCTTTCGCTACAAAAAAGCGAACGATGTGAGGCGTTATATCCCAACTGCATACAATATCAATAGTTTGCTCTTTTACCATTACTTCCTGTACGTATTCCAGTGCAAGTAGTTCAGGATAATGTTTCATCACCATGCTTGTGTCATTTTGCACCGTGATCTGTACTTCATAAGACTTATCACTAAAAAGATTTTTTGAAAGACTATCCAGATTGCCTTCTACCAAAAGTTTACCGCCCACAAAGATGCCTACACGATCACACACTTGTTGCACCTGATGCAAGTGATGAGAAGACAACAAAACAGTAAGCCCCTGCCGACGACTCAATGCATGTATTAGTTCAAGAAAATCTTTCACTCCAGCAGGATCGATACCTAAAGTAGGTTCATCCAAGATGATCACATCTGGTCGTTTTATTAGCACGTCGGCTAAACCTAACCGTTGTTTCATCCCTCTGGAATATTCTGAAGTTTTTTTGTTGAAGTCATCATCTTTGAGGCCCACCAGACGCAGCATTTCAGTAGCTCGTTCCCTCACTTCAGATGAAGGAATGCCGTTGAGTTCGCCGATGTAAATTAAATTCTCCAAGGCAGTCATGTTATCATAAAAGCCGAGACTGTCGGGCATGTAACCTACTTTTCTTTTTACGGAAATAGGATTACTGGTCGCATTGTATCCACAAACTTTGACACTTCCAGAGGTGGGGTCGGTTAGCCCAAGCATCATTAATATAGTAGTGGTCTTGCCTGCACCATTAGGACCCAACAATCCAAAAATTTCTCCTTTTTGAATGGAAAGGTTTAGATCATCAACAGCCTTTAGGGTACCGTAACACTTTGTCAGGCCCCTCAATTCTATGATGGGGTTGTCCATAAGCGCTTATCTTCTTCCGTATTTTCGAATGAGGAAAAAAACGAGAGCTACAGCTACGAGGATAACTAAAATGCCAACCGCGCCGGAAAGAATCGAAGTACTTACCGTCATTCTAAAACTAGCTTGCGCGTTTTTGCTATTATTCCTTGCTGTAAACGTAGTGACATAGTCGCCAGCTAAAGTTTTATCAGGCACGCTTAGTTTTGCAACAACGTCAGCCGATTTACCTGGCTCGAGCTGTTCTATTTTTGAAGGAGTAAATGTTGCATCCCACTTTGGTGGTGTTTGTGCAGATAGTGAGATGTCCATCAGATTCAAACTACCCGTATTGGTAACGACCAAATGAATTTCCTTTTTATCTCCTTCCGTAATCTTACCGCTCAATAAACCACTAGGAGTTGTAAGCTCTAAATTATAAGACCCTTTCACGACGGCCTCGAGATCTAATTGCAAGGTCTCATTTGATGCAGCAGCCGTAATCGGAATTTTATATTTTTTAGGCTCGGCATTGTAAGCAGGATGAATTTCAATGCTGATCATTTCAGTTTTGCCTCCATCTATGTTGATAGATGTTAACTGACTGCTTCTGGCCCGGAATACAATACTCCAACCTTCCGGAGCCGTGGCTGCTAAGTCATAAATACGTACTTGTGACGATGCATTATAAAGGTTTGTACTATAATTAAAAGCTTCATGCACCGCTGCCTCGATATTAACTAAATTACTGGTAAAGGTGGACCCTTTATCCGCAGCGCTTCGGCTTTGGGCTTCGGAGAAAGTCGGTACAAGAAAATAAACGGCTAGAAATAACGAAGACAGAAATCGCGCTCCTGTCTTAGACGGTTTTGAAATGAAATTGTTTGCAGACATAACGTTAATGAATAATAGGTAAAAATTTATTTTAAATAAGGTTTAAGTATTAGTCAATAGCTTTTCTCTTATTACATTCTGTATTGTGATCGTTAAATTTTTTCGGCGCTAAAATAATAATGCAGATTATTACGAATCCAGAATTTTTTTAAATTTTTTTTACCTGTAATACTGACTTACTCTCTTGGCATCGAAAGAGGTTTTATTTTAGTAAGACAAAATTATTTTCGGTGGCGACAAAATTTCAGTGCGGCAACTCTCACGGTCATATTCTATTTGTTAAGGAAGAGTGGACGCTGTCATTTTTTCAGCCTTTGCCAGATTGCACATAATTTGTTTGGCAAAAATTCGAATCGCGATTCCATTTTAATTTTAATGTTTAACTAAATCTTGAAAGGAGAAAAAAGTTATGACAACATTAGTAAGACAAAACTCAACGCTGTTTCCATTACTGCCTTCATTACTCGAAGATTTTTTTAATAGAGAGTGGGCAGACTCTTCGTTGGCGAACAAGGCTTTTGCAGCCACTCTTCCCGCGGTTAATGTGAGAGAAGACAACGACCAGTTTACAATCGAGGTTGCCGCACCTGGAATGAAGCGTGATGACTTTAAAGTAGAATTGGATCAGAACGTGCTGACGATTTTGTCACATAAAGAGGAAAGTCAAGCAGAACAAAACGAAATCACAAATTACACCCGAAGGGAATTCAATTATCAGTCATTTCAACGGAGTTTCACTTTGCCTGAGAATAAAGTTGAAGGCGAAAAGATAGCTGCTCGGTATATCGATGGTATACTGCTGATTAGTGTTCCAAAAAAAGAGGAGGCAAAAGTAAAACCCGTTAAACAAATTACCGTGGGATAACTTCACAGTGATGGCCGGTTTATTTTAAAAGTAAATGGTTGATGGTTTCATCGACCATTTACTTTAGTTATAATGAACTGATTTGAAGCAAAAGGTGAAAATATTGGGTTAAGATTAATGAGATTTATAATCCATTAACAGTAATAAAAATAGCTGTGCTTGAGCAAGGTGAGATACTCTTAAAAAGTATTGTAGTTCTGCTATTGAGCATACTGCTAATCAGCTTGGTACTCAAGAGATTCCGTCAGCCTTATTTCAGCGCTTACATTTTAGCAGGAATTTTACTCGGACCGCAAGGACTAAGTTTATTCACAAATGTTGAAACAATCGGGCAAATTGGCTCGCTCGGACTTATCATGCAGATGTTTTTTATCGGTGTGGAAATTGAGCCACAGAGGTTGCTCAAAAATATTCGAATATCCGTCAGTGGCGTTATAGTTCAGTTGGTTCTGAGCTTCTTGTTCGTGTTCATCATTGGTCGTCAGTTCAAGTGGAATATAGATAAGGTCATATTATTCAGCTTTATTATCTCTCTTAGCAGCACGGCAATTATTTTGGAATACTTGAACAAAACGGGAGAGACGCATTTCAGATTGGGACAGCTTACCACAGGAATTTTATTGGTGCAAGATTTTTTATTGGTACCGATGATTATGGTACTTAATTTTTTGGGTAAAGGTGAAATCAACATTACTCATTTGATCGTTGGTGTTATTGCGACATTGCTGTTTGTGTGGCTCCTGCGCAAAATCGTTTTGGAAAAGAAAATTGAGCTGCCAGGGTTGAAAAAACTTCAATCAGACCATGAGCTGCAGGTCTTTATTGGACTTTTAATTTGCTTCGGCTTTGCCTGGATTACGAGCCTTATGCATTTATCGGCTGCCATGGGAGCGATGTTTGCAGGTATGCTTATTTCGCAAACCAACTCGATGAAATGGTTAGACCAATCACTAATTCCTTTTCGCGTTTTTTTTATCTCCTTCTTCTTCTTATCGATTGGGCTGCAGCTCGATTTTGATTTCATTCAGAAGAACGTTCCACTAATTGGTACTCTTGTAGCTTTGATTTTTGGTATTAACAGCTTAATAAATGCATTAGTTTTTCGACTATTGAATGAAAACTGGAAAAACAGTTTATATGCCGGCGCTCTCTTATCTCAGATCGGTGAATTTAGTCTTGTACTTTGCGTGATAGCAAAGGATTTATCGCTGGTAGATAATTACTCTTTTCAATTAACGTTGGCGGTAATATCACTTACAATGCTCCTGTCCGCAGGATGGATTATCATTATCCGAACTTTCCTATTCAGAAACATTTAAGCTGTAAACATTTTTGAATGGTTTAGGCGCAGTATGCCTTTGGCACCTCAGATTCAAGTCGTTGATGTGATGCATAAAGGTAAGCGTGAAATGTTTGAAGTGATGAGACGCCAGTCAATCTGATTACGTCTTGTGCTTGCGTTCAGAAAGGCTCTAGGAACAGAAAACCCTCAAGAAAATACCGCGAAGGTCATTCTTGAGGGTTACTTTGTAGCGGGGACAAGACTCGAACTTGTGACCTTTGGGTTATGAGCCCAACGAGCTACCAACTGCTCCACCCCGCGATTTGGAGGCACAAAAGTAGAACCACAAACATTAAAAACCAAATCCCATCAAATAATCTCTCTCCATTCGGCGTCGCTTTTGTAATTTCAGCGTTAAAATATTTTAGTAATGATCATCGATTTGCGAAGTGACACCGTGACGAAGCCCACACCAGAAATGCTTGATGCTATGATAAAAGCTGAAGTGGGCGACGACGTATTTGGTGAGGATCCAACCGTCAAGAAGTTAGAAGAAAAATGCGCCTCGATGTTGGGCATGGATGCTGGAGTTTATTGTCCGTCGGGTACGATGACCAATCAGATTGGAATTAAAGTGCTCACGCAACCTTACGAAGAAGTAATTTGTTATAAGGGTTCTCACATTTACAAATATGAAGGCGGAGGCCTTGCAGGAAACAGCAATGTTAGCGTTCGCTTGTTGAATGGAGATCGTGGAAGAATTTCCATTGAAGAAATAGCAAGTAACATCAACAATATTCAAGATGCGCATCTTCCATTGACTTCAGTTGTTGCATTAGAAAATACAATCGTACGAGAAGCGGGAAGTTATTATAAGTTGGATCAGATTTCTTCGATCAGTCAGTTTGCTCGATCAAAGAATTTAAAAATGCATTTGGATGGCGCACGGTTTTTCAATGCATTGGCTGAGACAGGCGAAAATGCCATTGACTTTGGAAAACATTTTGATACGATTTCGATTTGTTTGTCGAAAGGGTTGGGGGCACCAATTGGCTCCGTTCTTCTCTACAAAAAGGAATTTGAAGCCAAGGCAAGACGTATGCGCAAAGCGTTTGGTGGTGGAATGAGGCAAGTAGGTTTTCTAGCAGCCGCAGGAATTTATGCGTTGGATAACCACATCAATCGCTTAAAGGAAGATCACTTCCGTGCAAAAAAACTTGGCGATGCACTGAAAAATTTTCAGTGGGTTAAATCGGTGATGCCTATTGACACTAACATTGTGATTTTTGAAGTTGCTGCTCCTCACTCTCCTGAAAAGGTTCTGGCGAAATTCAGTGAGAATAATATTAAAGCTCTTGCGTTTAGTGCGACAGAAATTCGTTTAGTTACTCATCTTGATTTTACCGAAAGTATGCTGGATAAATGCCTTGACATATTTTCCAAAATTAAATTTTAAATGTTGTTGAATTATTCCACACCGCCATTGGCCGAACGCATGCGGCCTGCTGCACTCGATGATCTCATCGGGCAAGAGCATTTGGTGGGACAAAATGGAATCATTCGTAAAGCAGTGCAGACAGGCAATGTGCCATCAATGATTTTGTGGGGCCCGCCCGGTGTTGGCAAAACAACGATAGCTAACATTATTGCTCACGAAGTGAAAAGGCCCTTTCATACCTTGAGTGCAGTGAGCGCAGGAGTAAAAGACGTTCGCGAAGTGATCGAGAAAGCAAAGTATTCTTCGCGGGCCATTTTATTCATTGATGAAATTCATCGCTTCAATAAATCACAACAGGACGCTCTGCTTGGTGCTGTTGAAAAAGGAACGATCACATTAATTGGAGCCACCACTGAGAATCCATCTTTCGAAGTTAACTCCGCGTTGCTTTCACGTTGCCAGGTTTATACGTTGAAGGCACTCACTGAAGAGGATCTACTGAAGTTGGTTGATCAGGCTTTGAAACGAGATGAAGATTTAAAAAAAAGAAAGATTATCGTTAAGGAGCATCAGGCTCTTCTGAATATTTCAGGAGGTGATGCCCGCAAACTGTTAAACCTTGTTCAATTGATCAGTGAGTCTATCAGTGGAGATATTGAAATTACAGACGAATTGGTTATCAACACCGCTCAAAAACATATTGCCATCTATGACAAAAGCGGTGAGCAGCATTATGATATTATTTCTGCGTTCATCAAATCCTTGCGAGGAAGTGACCCCAACGCCGCAGTGTATTATCTCGCCCGAATGATTGAAGGTGGTGAGGATGTGAAATTTATAGCTCGTAGGATGTTAATCTTAGCAAGTGAGGACATTGGTAACGCTAACCCAACAGCATTAGTGATGGCCAGTAGCACGTTTCAAGCCGTAGATGTTATTGGTTATCCAGAAGCCCAACTTATTTTATCACAATGTGCTATTTATCTGGCGTGTTCTCCAAAAAGTAATTCTGCTACTGTGGCAATTGGTGCGGCAATGAATACTGTGCATGAAACTGGTGACCTGCCTGTGCCGTTATCCATTCGCAATGCGCCTACTAAACTGATGAAGGATATGAACTACGGCAAGGATTATAAATACGCGCATAGCTTTGAAAATAATTTTGTAGATATGGAATTTCTGCCAGATCAAATTAAAGGAACAAAATTTTTTGAGCCAGGGAAAAATGCTCGTGAAGAAGAACAAAGAATTTTTTTGAAAAAATTATGGAAAGAGAAGTATGGATATTAATGAGCTATTGAATGCAGCATTTAATTTTTGAATCGTCACCAGCTTTTATTTTGTTCTGTGTTTTACTTGGCTTGGGTTATGCTTATATGCTTTATCGCAGCAAACACACGTGGAGCAAGAGAATGAACCAATCGTTGTTTGCGGTGCGCACGATTGTGGTTGCCCTGATTGCTTTTCTTTTGATTGGCCCTGTTCTCAAGTTGACTCACAACATTTTTGAAAAATCTACTCTGGTTTTTCTTATTGATAACTCTACTTCTTTGAGAGAAAATATCGATTCGCTGAAACTTCAGAATGAGTTGAGCAAAACAACAAAACAACTGCGGGAGCAAGGATATGATATTGTTTGGAAAGACCTTTCAGGCGATGAGATCAATAAAATAAAATTTGAAAATAAATCTTCCGATTTAAACGGAGGGCTTCGCAATGTTACATCAGACTTCGAGGGCAAGAACCTGGCCGGCATTGTTATACTTACTGATGGCATCTACAATTCAGGCGCTTCACCACTCTATACTCCTTGGCATACACCCATTACTACCATTGGAATTGGAGACACCATTGAGCATACCGATTTGATTTTAAAAAATGTGGCTTACAACAAGGTAGCTTACCAGGGCAATCGATTCCCAGTACGAGCGGAGGTGGCCATTCAAAATATGCCTAACCAGGATGTTACTGTTTCCATTTTTCATAACGGCTCATTACTGAATCAGCAAAGAAAGAATAGCGACAAAAAATTGCTATTACAATTTGATTTTCTAGCAGACGCCAAAGACAAAGGTATTCAACGATGGGATGTTTTAGTTGAACCAACTGCGCATGAAACAAACTTGAGAAATAACCGCGCGAGTATTTTTGTCGAAGTTGTGGAAGGGCGCAAAAAGATTTTGGTGATTGCTCCATCGCCTCACCCTGATATTAAGTCGTTGCGGTCTATTGTTGAAAAAAATCCCAACTACGAATTTGTACTTCACATTCCAGGTGTTACCAAAACCGACCAGACTCTTTTGCAACCTGGCGCAGAGGAATTGGTCATCTTTCATCAGGCGTTTGATCAAGAGGCGAAAACTTTGGCATTGTTTTCCCAGTTAAACAAAGGAAAGTCATCTATACTCTTCATTATCGGCAATAAATCCAATTTGCGATTGCTTCAGGCTAATGGAATTCCACTTAATTTTATTAATCCAACGCAAAAAGATGAAGCGA
>DASYTA010000402.1:0-2591 GCA_036002745.1 Cyclobacteriaceae bacterium
GTGGCTACCATTCATAGTGCTTCTTCTTGGTTGTCACGGACAACGGTCAGACCAGTCTGTGAAGGGCGAGTTGCATGACAAATCAAATTCAAGCTTCTATGAGTTACTCGAGCAACTACCTGCTGTAAAAATACCTTTGACTTTTAGATCGGATCGAGAATTTGGATCACCTAAGATAAATGATGATTTGAGGGCAAGACTTATGGCTTCTGATGAAGGGTTCAATCCTTACGGAAAAGTCTACCAAAGTGACAAGTTTATTGCGGTAATAGCAATCGGGGCTGCCGACATCGTAATGCCAGTTTTGGTCACGTTCAACAAAGAGGGGAGGATTATTGACTCATTCAATCTGTACCAAACAGCAGGAGGAGACATCGGATATTATTCTACTAACATTACACGGTTGACAAAGGACAAGGAAATCCTAATGACGGATAGCGCGGTGACGAGGAAACTCAACAAAGAGGGGACGGATGAAGTCCCTGGTTCAGATTCAGTTACGATTTCACAGAAAAAGTTTCGAATAAACGCCAATGGAGGAATTGAAGAAATGAGGTGAGTACCAGCCGATAGCCAGAGTGCGGATGACCAACGCCTGAAGTTTGTCGTGTTAGTTATTCAGATTTTCAAATCAAAATAAAAACTCCTTCTTCATTTTCTTTAATGGGAAAACATTCGAGGTCTTTGCTGCGTTGTCCATTCTCACGACCCGTCTTTAAATTGAATTGGTATTGATGTGACGGGCAAACTACTTCGCCTAGAAAATTTATTGTTCCCTGACTGAGCGAACCACCACTGTGTGTGCAATTATTTTGAACAGCAAAAAATTTTCCATCTCGCTTCACGAGGCAAATTCTTTTTTCGCGAACGATCAGTAGCCTTGGTCGGTTTTCAATCAAAGTCGCATTTGCCGATTCAGAATTATCAAATATTTTTACCCAATCCACTCACTCAATTTTTTATTGCTTCAATAAGTTAATACAATTTTGAGTTGTGATTTTAATTATGTTTGAGACCAATATCCCCTTTAATCAAATATCATATGAGATTTTATTTTTCCATTCTATTACTTTTTTCAGTGACTATTTTATCAAATGCACAATCTGTTGGTAAGGCATCACTTGGTTTAGAAGTAGGCTTTCCTACAGGGTCAGGCACTGAAGGAGTACAGACTGGTTACGGAGGTTCATTCCGATATGAAGGCAAAATAAGCAACAATGTTAATTGGCTCGCGTCTGTGGGATATCTTCATTTTCCCATTAGCCAAAGCATGTATGGGTTTACGGTTACTGGATCAGGTAATTTTGTGCCCATAGCGGTTGGTGTAAAGTATTATCCTGAAGGAGGGTTTAATGGATTTTATTTTGGCACTGATTTAGGAATAACTCCGGTTTCAGTTAAAGTCGATATAAATGGATCAGGAATTACTGGAGGAGGTTCAGGAAGTGAAAACAAATTTGCCGTATCGCCAGGTATGGGATATCACTTTAAAGGATTTGATATCACGTTTCGGTATAATTTACTTTCTGATTCTAATTATTTCGGGCTCAGAGGAGGCATTGTGTTTTAACCGTAAGTAATTGATGGCACGCCAATTAATTTTTATTTTCTTTTTCGCTGGAGTCAATTGCTTCGCGCAAAAAGAGAGCAAGCTTCAACTGAAGTTGCAGTCTCAGGTAAACGCAATAGAACAGCAAACAATAGAGTGGCGCAGAAAATTTCATCAAAGCCCTGAGCTATCCAATCGCGAAAATCAAACGGGAGCTTTCATTGCTGAATATTTAAAATCCTTAGGAATGGAAGTTAAATATCCAGTGGCGAAAACAGGTGTAGTCGGTTTATTGAATACAGGAAAGCCAGGGCCGGTCGTGGCTTTGCGTGCCGATATGGATGCACTGCCAATTACCGAAAGAAATAGTTTGCCGTTTGCTTCAAGTGTAAAATCAAATTTTAATGGTCAGGAAACCGGTGTTATGCATGCATGCGGTCATGATGCGCACATGGCGATGTTGATGGCAGTAGCGAAAATTTTGTCTGACAATACAATGGATTTGAAGGGCACGGTGAAATTTATTTTTCAACCAGCTGAAGAAGGAGTAGGCCCGGAAGAGTCACCGGCTGGTGCTGAGTTAATGATAAAAGAAGGCGTTCTTGAAAATCCAAAAGTAGATGCCATTTTCGGATTGCATATTCAATCACTGCTGCCATCAGGAACCTTAAACTACAGATCCGGCGCGTTGATGTCTGCGGTGGATGGATTTGATGTGAAAGTAACGGGAAAAGGTGCACATGGGGCAACACCATGGGAAGGAATTGATCCCGTAGTTGTGGCGAGTCAGATTGTAAACGGATTGCAAACTATTGTGAGTCGCCAGACAATGCTAACGGAAGCAGCTGCGGTTGTTACCGTAGGAACGTTTCACGCGGGCATTCGCAGAAACATAATTCCCGATGAAGCTTTCTTGCAAGGAACGATCCGCACGTTTGGCCCTGAGATGCAAAAGAAAGTTCATGAGAAAATAAAGTTGACTGCAATCAAAATTGCAGAGGCTTCTGGTGCAACGGCTGATGTGAAGATCGACATCATGTAT
>DASYTA010000403.1:0-12473 GCA_036002745.1 Cyclobacteriaceae bacterium
CAGGAGAATTAGATCACATTGACTACTTCAGGCTGATCCAAAAGACTAGCGAGCTTGGTATTAGAATCAGCTTCGGCTGTTATTTGCCTTGGCCATTAAGTGAATTGAATAGGGGTGTTGAACCATTTTGGAAACATCTGGACAAGATAGGCTACAAGCAAGTTGGAAAAAATCAATGGACAAAAGAGGCCCCCTCTATTCCATATTCTGCAGCTGCTCTCTAACCATCGTGTGTATTTCATTATAATAATAGTTTGAAAAAACTTTGACCTTGCCGTTAACTTTTTTGTGAATCAGAATATATTCTTTATAGCAGGTGGAAAGAATTCAAGAATATTTTCGTCTGTATAATTAACAAAGAAGATATTTATGCATTCATCTTACTTGAAATCACCAGGAGCGTTTACTGAATAAAGGCAGGGGCAAGCAAGGTCTTATCTTATTACTACCCGGGTTACGGACACTTTTGTACAGTCCGGTGCGCTGCTGACTTTGCGAACACTATCATTGACGACAAGTACATCATCGGGAAGCAGTAGTCATGTTTTCTTAGCGGTAATAATAACACCAACATATAGTCTTAGAACGAAGAAGCGCAAGGATTGGTGTGGGGGCAGTTGTTGAAAGGAAAGGTGTGACTAAACACCAATATCATTATTCTGTGAATTGGACTTACCCATTGACTTATGTAATGTCAATCGCTCATTCATCTGATCGATTAAGTTTTCAGTGAGAAGCTGTGTTAAGGTAGTCCGATCCGGATCCTTTTCGCTGTCAATTAACGATTGGATGTATTGTTCCTTTTGGTCCGCTTTGATTAGGATGGGAGGGAATCCATTTTCCATGAGCTGCATGTTCATGATTAGCCTGGCAACTCTTCCATTCCCGTCAGCGAAAGGATGTATATCGTTAAGAAAAACATAATGGAAATTTGAGATGGCGGAAAGAACAGATTCACTTTGTCCAGCCGCCATTTTTAAAGCGAACTTGGTTTCATGAACGAGCTGCTCCATTTGTTTTTGAACATCCCATGGGGGCGAATATTCCCGAAATCCAACCTTCCTGGTACCATAATTATAACCGGTCTTGAATTCACCTGCTTTAAAGTCAATATCTTCAATGTCATGCTGGATAGGATCTTTCATTAATTCTCTGTGAAGGGATTTAATTGAGTCGACAGTTAGCGGCTGATCATAAAAATCAAATATTTTTTTCAAAAGATCCCGATGGTTAAATAAATCAGAGATGTCCTTTGCAGGGCCGTCTGACTTAATAATTCCTCTGCGAAGCAAATTTATAGTGTCTCCGTAGTTGTACTTTAATCCTTCAAGCTTGTTGCTGTGAAACGTGCAATCATTAATAAAATCTTCTTTGATGTCTTCGCTCCAGGCGCTGAGTGGGTACTCGGAATTGAGCTGATTGCGCAAGATATCGGCAATCTTAAACTGATTCTCTAAGCTGGATTTCATAGTCAATACCCTTCGAATTCAATTTGGAAATCCATGCCTGGTAATCACTTTTGAAAACCACGATTCCCTCTTCGTCTTTTTGCACAGTTTTACCAAAAAGAAAAGTTTTAAGGTCCTGCTGCAACTCTTCAGGAACATCGCCCACATGAACTGTTTTCGCTTGAAGAAGTTGAACGGCTCTATTTAAGAAGGATATATCCCAGTTATGCATCTGATTACCTTATTGAAATCGATATAAAATTACAAAAAATGGATATCTTCTTTCACTTGTGCCTACTCTTGTTGGTCGTTCATGATAACCTCATCTTTTCCTGGTACCTGTGCTGGCATTGCCTTAATTCAGATTCGATTTCATTTATCTTCTTACGCAAAGAATTAATATCCCGTTCCTTTTCATCAACTAAAGAATATAGACCATTTTTGACGCTTAGGTATTGAGATTTAAGGTCCTCATCCGGAAAAGCCAAGTCGAACGATCTTTCAAATTTATTGATTTGCATTTCAAGGTTCGCTGATCTCCTTACCTCACAAAATAAAGCTAATACAACTCCTAACAGCTTAGTGGAATTAACTTTAAGGTGAGTTATACACCTGGAATTAGAATTCTTTTTATTGAAAATTGAAGCCTTAACATGGAACTCGATATCAGGAGAAATTTTATTAAAAAAGATTGCGTCATCAAATTTGGAGGTACCAATGTGTAATATTTCACTCCGCATTGCCTCACAAATTTTATTTATACTGCGTTCTGTTCCCATACGAATAATTATTAATTGTACTTTCCTTATTAAAGTGCTACCGTTTCCCTTTCACTTATCCTGCCATCTTTGTATTCATCGATGGTTATCCGTGAAGCCCTATCATCAAGATTGAAAAGTAATTTTTTGTAAAATGCAGTATCGCTCTCGACATCAAATAACTCCAGCCGTTTATCTTTGAAACTGAATTTGACCTGACCAGGTTGGAGTGATTCAAACCTATATAAAGTGTCCCTGTAAATTGTACCATTGTGTATGCTGTCGGATGTAATTGTGATATCCACCACATCAGAGTTTCGGTAAATTCCAACGTAGTTATAATCGACGAACACCAGTCCAATGAACAGTACGACAATAATTGAAAAGATGAGTGAATTCTTTTTTTTCATACGCAATAATTTAATAGTTAAGCAAAGAGCTTTAATTGTTCTTTAGGGGCTCTTTTTTTATCCCTCCTTTCGATCTTTTTATTCAATTCCGCCCGCACTTTCAGCCAGTCTATAACTTCTGGACATTGTCTGAGCCAGATCTTCAATAACCTGACTGACTTTGGCGATCGCAAATGAGCTTCTGTTGTTGCCATTTTCATTTTGCCGTAAATCGTATGGCGATTCTTAAACAACTCCTACAAGTAATCTTCGGCGCATATAACTTGTTGTCACCGTCTGAAACTCGCACAGGTTCGGAATTGGATCCAGACCAGTCTTTCCCGTTATTTCCATTAGCGCTACAGAGGAAGTCATTCTGCTTTCTCCTTAACCGGCCGCTTGTAAGATCCTCTTTCAGTACAATGTGGTGTACAGTTGAAGACCTGTAGCCATTACCCATGGAATTTTCTGACAACCCACTCAGCACGTCCTTACGACCCACGTCCCATTTAACAGGCAACTGAATTTTAGAATTGAATACAATTGCTGAATCTCTTCGAGCGTTGGCCAGTATTCTATCGTCTTCAATTTTTTGAAGTTTTGTATTATTGAGTTGCTCCTGATATTTGTCCCAATCTGCCTTTTTGCAACATCTAAAGTTTCTTCCGATCTCCACGATCACTTCAGTGTTTTCAGGAAAACTGCATCCTGTTAAAACTTCACCATCCACTGCAATCATACCCTGGGCATTGATGTTTGTGATAAATGATTTACCAATATTGGCACTATACCATCGCGGATTTATAAATCCATTTGACGTATCCAATCTTTGGTAATTAATCATACGACGACTCTTGCTGTTTATTCGTTTCTATAGACACCTACACTCCCAACCTGAGGGGGAAGCATTTTATTGAAATGGGAAGGAGTAATATAGTTCCAGTGATTCATGCTAACAATCTTAAGGGAAACAAGATCTTCCGCGGCCGTAGTTGAAAGATCGTTTGGTAAATACTTGAAGTGTTCGCTCACTTGACCGCAAGGACCAATCTTTTTTATAACAACAAGCGTCGGTTCATATGAACAAAACGGAGACTTAACAATCACGGCACAGCACAGTGCATTTTCGAACGGGCAATGAAAATGTAGAGTTTCTGATATCATTGTTGATTGTTTAGTCATTTAGAAATTTTGCTTCTATTATTCTCATTTGCTTTGACCCATTCCTGAATGCCTTCAACAATAGCGTCCGCAACTTTCTTACAGATCATTGGCGCATAGAGTTTACCATAAACAGGATGGATAAATTCATAATCCCGCTTTACCAGTAAGGGCACCATCTTGTCATTGTCCTGTAATAATGCTTCCAGGTAGGCCACTGGACCGTGCACAATCCTGTTCATGGCCAGGTTCCTGTGCATCACTCCAGGTTCCCCGGATAAGCTGGATTTAATTTCGGATAAACTGATATCTGCCTCAGTTACTTGAGGTATCGTTGTTTGCCTCTTTTCAGCCTTTAGTATAGCACTTGCCAGCTGAATGCTTTGCTTTATTTCTGAAGAAAGAAGTAGTCTTATAAAATCTACTTTCTCTCGGTCAGTTGAGAGTTCATTAGACATGAATCCACCCGCCACAAATGCCATTGAATAGTTTACCGTTACCGGTTTATTAAAACCGTCAGTATCGCGGATATCTTTTTCGTGGGCGTTGTAGTGAATGTTGATTGTTAATGCAGCCTTCGAATGCATTATGTTCAGCATACGCCTTTTAAATTCAAGGTTCCTGTAATAGTGATGAAACAGATATTGGGAATCGTAAGGTGTGATTACCTGGCTATAAATTTTATAATCATAATCGGTGATCGTCTTTAACGCTCTCTCAGTATCCAGTGTGGTGCGGAAATCCTCCTCCATCCATTTCTTAAAACTCTTACCAAAGGCAGAAGATTTGAACGGCCGGCTTCTAACCGGAACAGCTCCAAGACTTATCAGTCGGGATTCAACAATTGCTGAAGTGAGATCATTAATGTCAGATTCATAAAAGAAGACATCATTTGACAGCCCGATATCTTTACCCCGGATCTTTACATATTTATCCTCCCATATAGCTTCAGCTGGAGATCCGGCAAAGTGACCTGGATCAAGAGCGACCACCAAACCTTTAATAGTTGTGGGTGAAACCTGCACTTTATTTAAGCCTCCGCGAGCTGCGGATGATAAGACACCCGCACGAAATTCCATTGCAGCAAATTCAGGATCCTTGTTCTCAAGATAATTCAATAAGGATGGTACATACTTCCATGCGATCGTGAATTCAGGTTTTAACTTTAAATCACGAAGCGTGAAAGTAGTATCTGTAATTTTTATCCGGTCCCTGAGGTAGCCATCTTTATCAATGGCTTTTAGATTTTCATTTACCCGAGAGATTAACTCATCGAACTTTCCTTGCCCGGATCCCTTCAATGTAGACAAGAGAAGCAGGCAGGTAATTAACAGTGCTCTCAATTTATGCATTACTTTGGGTGATTATTGTTAATCGGGAAGACTTCTCCTCCTCGATAGACATTGACACAGGAAAACACAAACCAGGTCAGTCCGATTACCAAACAAATGGATCCGCTGAAAAGAAAAATACATCGTCCTGTAGTTGATATTTCAGAAAGTACCACGCTTAAGTAGATAATCACGACACCCAAACAGACTAGACATAACAGACCAGAAAGGAAGATTATATTAAATGGCTTTATAAAACGTTTCAGTTTGTCGCTAACCATGACCATTCCTCTGAATCAGTCCGTCATTATTTTTTAGTATGGTTCTCTAACTATTGCTGATGATGAAATTTCAAGGCACTTCCGCGCCTTGGATAAATCAAAAAGAGAATCATTGTTTGATCTCACATGACTCTCCATATCGATCCAAACATTGGTATCACCAACTCTTTGCTCAATTATAAAAATCTGATCTTTCAAGTTTTCTGAAGAGAGACCACCTGCATATCCACATCGTATTTTTTCAAATGGCAATGGCCATTCGGATGGCAATACTCCTGTTCCATGAGACAGATCGAAGAGTGCAGAACAATTTACACCTGCTTCATAAGCCTCTTTTATAAGATGGTTGTTGATGTTATCAATCTGAAAAATGAATTCCTTTTCTTCAAAGAGTAGGAGTAAGTCAATCATCTTAGTCGAATCGACAACTTGTGGTAAACCGTAAAAGTTAATTTGGATACGTTCAAACATGGTCCACAATGAACCAAAATCGCGTATAAACGTTTCGTCTCCGTTAAGGAGTTCTCGCACATAAGATCCGCACAAGTGACCCGATAACTTAAGTTGGAAAAGGTAGTTGTAAAGTTCTTCGAGCCAGGCCCTTGAAGGATACCTGAAATTTCCTGCTTGCTTCCTCGACAATAAGATACCCCATTCAACAAATGGAAATTCTTTATTTAGTTCTAACAGATCTTTGGGTTTAACCGAATCGTCAGCACCGGAAATAGTGACACTGGTAATCATAAAAAGGAATTTTGTTGGTTAAGAGTTTATTTATCCTTGTGTCTGTAATCCCATGGCGCCATTGGTTGGCTGTCTACCCAAAGTCCCTTTCTACTCTGCCGGGCTTCATCTTCCATTTGCTGCCATTTATCGTTTTTATCATACTGTTTATAGTGCCAGGCAAAACCAGCCTTGAGCAGCTCCTCATTTAATACAAGACCATCTGATACGCGGGTGACAACTCCAATCGTGCGACCATACTTGTCATTATCATGAGTTTCGATTTTCACCTCCTGGCCTCTACAAAACTCTGTTGTAAACTCTTTAGCCTTTTGTCCGAAGGCTTGACTCGCTTCACCGGCCTGATGACCGATCTCGGGGCAGTCAATGCCATATAGCCTGACTCGTTCAGGTGCTCCGTTATGAATCACTTCAACTGTATCACCATCCATGACACGTGTTACCCTTCCATTAAAATTGGTTACCGTGAGGATGCAGAAGGAAAGGAGAGCTAAAATTTTAAACTTCATAATTTATTTGTGGTTTTGATTGTAATTAAAATGCATCAAGCAGATTTTGGAAACGAAGAAGTTAATTTTATTGTACTGACAGAATCCCCACCCAACCGTTTTGAAGAAGATTTACGACTAAATGGAATAATCTTTGTTTTTGCCTTTAGGAACAACGGATGTTTCGGACTGCCATTAGCATTATTACCAAGGCAATATGACTTAGGAAACATTTCCTCAATAAATCTGTCTCGGCCGAACACCTTAAAATTTCCCCAAGCGAAAACAATCTTGTCGGCCGCAGCTCCGTACCGCTTCAGATAGTAGTCATTGTCAAAACCAATCGCATCTTCACAAGTTTGAAGTTCTTCGGGATATGGAGTTACAAAAGCGAATAAGTTTAACATGAACATTTCTCCGAAGCCGAGGGAATGAGCAAAACCAATTACCCTTCTAATAGTTGCGTCATTCGTTGACTCATTAGCTGTTGAAGGATTAAGTCCGATGAAAGCTACTGTAGGTTTTTTAGGATCCCAGCGACGTTCCAATACATACCTGTACTTTCTGTCGTCCGAAAAGATTGCGGAACTATTATTGAACAGATCCATATTAATTTAGATTAACTCCGCCATCAATGATTCAGCCGCATCCTCGGGAGAGCGACCATTGTTGTATTCCTCCAGCGCAGAATTAGTATCAATTGGTCCTTTATATCCTTGCGTGATTCTTAAGCAGTCGACGAAGATGTCATACCAATTTTCAAAACTGTACTCTTGCTTTTTTGATGTTGCCATAGGGTAATGTTTTAAATGAATGCTGATGAACTAAGTTGAAAGCTTTTATAGGTCCACAATTGGAGCGCACCGGTTACCGGAATCGGCTCTTTAAGTTTTTGCGGATTTTGAAGATGCCAGACAAACCGGTTAGGTGAGTAGTCTCCAAAATGAAACTCCTCGTTCACCTGGTCGGTATTGGCAGACAGCTTCATCTTTTGAAGGCACCTTTCAGATCGTTCAGTTTTTACCAACTCGACCCGCCCGATAATTGCACCGGTGATTAATCCTTCTTCCCTTACATAAAGATTAAAAGGCCATTGAGACAAAAGTTTCCTTGCAGCAGTTGGAATTGTCTTGGATGCGTGGATATAAATTATTCCGCGGTAATCGGTATCCCAGCTTCTGGTATCCTGTTTTTTAAATCCATCTACAACCAGGCCTGCCCATGGCTGCAGTAAGCTGAGGCATTTCCATTCCTCTCGATGATGCATACCTAAATTTGGTAGCGTGGGGTGGTCGAACAATTCAAATTGCGATCGTCTCATGATGCCCTATTTTTTTTCACAGGCACTACATAAATCTTCCTCCACCCAACTGCATGGTGATCCGGTTTTCTCAATGCACTGCGAGCAATCAGATTGGGTGCATCCGCACTTACGACATCGTCTCTCAAATATCTGGAGTGCAAGTTCCAATGGATCAACTGAGTTTGCCTTTGCAATTACATTCAGGTCTCGGATCCGGAGATCAGCTAAATTCAATAGGCCTATCTTCTTGGGTATCGAGAGAGGCATTTCCCGGTAAGCCAGATCAAATAATTTTTTGACTTTCATAATCGAAAATTTCTATTTGGCTGGAGATAGTTTTTGCATCAGATCAATTAAGCTGTACATATCATTCAACTCCAATTTTTGATACTCGAATCCGATTGCCAGTTCCACATATGCTTTATCAAACTTCCACTCATTGGTTTTGACAGGTGAGTATTCCTCCGTAATCACAATTTTGAAGTCACCAATGATGGGTTTTGTATAAGTACACACCTTCAAAGTGTAGTTTACATCTGACTCAAAATCTTTATCAAAATCCTCCTCCAGTTCAAAGCCGAGAACGCTTATTAGTTTTTCCCTATCGAAAGGGCTGACAGAAATTCTTGTATTTAGCTCTTCCATTTCTGTGCTTTTAACATGGCCTCCCTAAAGCAATAGATCTCTCACCCCAACCTTTGATATGTTTTATGACGGTTGGCTTTATTCAATCCATAAAGGAATGACACACTCCAAGAGATGGATGTCAACAGGGCAACTCCATCAACATAGTCGATGTTTAAGATCCGGGAAGACGAAAAAAAATTACTCTTGGTAAAAATGATATAACAAAACATCAGGAAATATTTCCTTAACACTAACCAATAGGCTAACCATATGGCAATGAAAAATGCGCTGGCCCGCTGAGAGGGAGTCAAGAAGCAATTTGACTGATCTGTAGTCATAATTTTCCTTGGACTATGTGATACGAGAACCTATTTATTTATTTGGCGACTTTATCTGGATAGAGGCTGTCTGTGAGAAGCTCTTGTTTTCTTCAAGCCAATCAGTGATCCCTTTTACTATAGACATTGCCACATCGTAGCAACGCTTGGGCACCATCATCTTTCCATACTGTGGATGATCCAAAACGTAATCTTTTTTTGCAAGGACAACGGCTTCGTTTTTATTATCCTGTAGCAAGGCCTCCAGATAAACAACAGGTCCCCTGATAGTTCTTGTCATCGCAAGATTCCTGCAATACACACCATCATAATCCGTGGGGGTACAATATCTCTCATCGAGGACATGCTGATCATGCTTTACAGGTTCTACTCCAATTCCTCTTTCCGCTTGTAAAATAAGGTGGGCTAATCTCATTGACTTGTCAAGGTCAGGAGAAAGGAGCAATCTCAGAAAGTCAAGTTTCTCAGAGTATCGCTGAAGTTCATGGCCAAGAAACGCTCCCGGCACAAAGGCCATTGAATAATTTGCCTCGACCGGTTTCAAAAATCCATCGGCATCTCTTTTTCCTCCCTCGCTAGCATTGTAGTGGATAACTACCGTGATTGAAGGGTTGCTGTTATTGATTAAATCTATACGCTTGCGAAATTCAACAAAGCGGTAGAAGGTATTGAATATCTGATTTGAGTCCGCTTTAGCGTAAGCTTCATAGTTGTTTTTACTAACATCTCCGTCAATATAGGCGCCCTGTAAATCAGCCCTGAAATCTTTCTTGAACCAATCGTGAAACGACTTGCCTATTCCATTTTGTCCTGCACCTTTCGTGAGAAACGATTTTGCCCCGAGTTTCTCTAATTCAAGTTTGACGATAGTAGCGGTTATGTCGTTGAGATCCGCTTCATAAAAGCTGATATCTTTTTTCAGGCCAAGTTCTGTTCCATGCATCTTTACAAACTTGTCTTCGCGAATAGCTTCACTGATGTTACCTGCAAAATGACCTGGATCAATAGCCACGATTAGATCCGTCATCTCGGTGGGGATAGGATGATATTCTGTGCCCGCTTTAATATAGTTCCCGCGGAGGCTTTTCAAAGTTTTGTTGGTACCGTTATACAGTTGTTTATGATCGCCTGTCTCCAGTCTGCGCACAACGTCAGGCACTTCGGTCCATGGGAGAAAAATTTCTTCGTTGCCATGCTGGTCAGCAATGACAAGGGTGTGTTCTTTTATAAAGACACGCGAACTGGAAATGTTTTTGCTCTTGTCAAGAAACGACAAGTTTGATTTAGCCAGGAGCGGAAGGTCGTAATAGCTTTTTACCTTCTGTGCAAATGTGGTCAGCGTCATCAGTGCCAGCACAATCGAAAATAACTTCTTCATGTTGTTATTGGTTATGGTATTTGGAAAAATGATTTCAGTGCCCAAACCAATTTTGTAAGGTTAGCCGGTCCGACAAGTACACGCGGATTCTGTAATGAAGTAATAAGAGATTTTGAATTTCTAGCGAAATGCCTCAATGAAATTTCGCCAAGATGGAATACCCGTTGGGTTCCGTGACGGACGCTTCTCATACTTTTTGATAGTTTTGGACTAACCAAAGGTAGAAAAAACTTTCATATCTCGAAGCGCATTATTGTGCAATAATTCACCTCATTTTCCACTGTTTTTTTGAGGTACCAGGTAGTTATTAGGCATCTGCCGGATGGCAAATGGCAAATCCGACCATTCTGAAATATCACCACCATGCCGGTCACTGAGTTTCATCTTTTTAGACATGAAGGTACCCAGCTGTTTCACAAAAACAGGGATGCCAGCTGTGACAGTTTGCTTGACAACATCTTCGATCCAAGAAGTAGTGCATTTCCGGTACCGGTACTTTCCGGTTTCATTACCACTTTCTCCTCCGACGATTACCCAGTCAACTAGTCCTTTGTACGCACCATTTAAAAACAGGCAGACATTTTCAAGCAACGGCTCTACAGAAATGAATTTAACCCGAGCCGGAAAATCTTTGAAGTATTTC
This sequence comes from Cyclobacteriaceae bacterium, assembly GCA_036002745.1. Classification (GTDB taxonomy): domain Bacteria; phylum Bacteroidota; class Bacteroidia; order Cytophagales; family Cyclobacteriaceae; genus ELB16-189. Next base: position 10,890 of record DASYTA010000403.1, read on the forward strand.
ATTCGAGACACAACCGCTTTTTGGTTTTCTATAGTGACGCCGATCCAGACATTACTGTAGCCTTCTTCTCCCCAGTCAGCAGGCAAATGATCTTTAATTCGCTCGGGTCTTTTGGTAAGAATCTGATAGGTGATGTGAGGTGTTCTTTTTATGATCGCCCAAGCCTCGTTTCTCCACTCATCTGCTGCATCAATAAACCAATCTGACCAGGAGCAGGTGAAAACTAACCTGGGTTCCTTCCAACCTAACGGCGCATAAAATTTTGTTTTTGAACGAAGTACAATTTTAGGGTCTTGCTTATATCTTTCTTTCTCCCTGAACAGATAACAGAATTTACAACCGGCGCTGACCTTTTTGCAGCCGTGCCATGGATTCCAGGTATCATCAGTCCATTGAATTTTTGTATTCTCTGCCATGATGCTTTATTTGATTATCAATTCTCCGTTATTACTGACTCACTTTTTATCAAGCAATCAGAAGTCGTCCTCCACAGAATTCCAGCGGAGGTCCTGGCCTTTATTTTAACTCCATTGACCTCTTCAACTTTGCCGGTTTTTTCATTTCCGTCGGCCGCCAAGAAGGTCACCCAATCCCCAGCTTTTGTCTGTCCTTTTTTTGATGATGATGACATGATGTTTTAGTTTGAATTATTCAGGATTAAAAACACTGGTTTGGTCGAGAGAAAATCTTCGACCATTTCTTCAGGGTAGATAAAGACATTGTGGTCCTTAGTCCGGTTTTTTTTCTGACTCCAAGCAAGCAGTAACAAACGCTGATTATTTTCTGTAAGATCATGGATCTTAAAAGTGAAGTGTTTGGTCATGTCCCGGACAAGTGACCAGTAAGGATCCCGCTCAGGGTCCCGATCCGGATCGGGCGCAATACCTGCATCTCGGACAGACTCGTAGGCTAATTCTATTGACAGCTCAGATATCACCCGCGCTGACCAGTTTCTGAATCCGACTTTATTGCCGACGTTTCCAAGAGAACAGTTTGGACACCCCATTAACTGTTGGTGGTCATAGGTTGAATTGATCTGAAACATGCGATCAAAAGAGCAGGCCTGGCATACACCGCCAATAAAAAATTCCATGGAGTTCTATTTTACATGTAGTTGATTGCGAAAATTTGGCATCAGCATTCCCCTGTTTTTGATATCAATCCCATGGGAGTTTGCATACCGGACTAACGAGGCCTCACGACCTGGTACTCTGAAAACTTTCTTATCGGAAACTGATTCGAGTATGAAGCATCGACCGTTCCAGATTGCTTTTGCAGCGAAAGGCTCTACAAAAAATCTAACGCTGTTACCAAAAAGAGATGCATAGGTACGCTTGAAGTTCTCGATCCGATCTTCTGGAAATATCCTGCACACCGGAGATTTAACCACATGTAGAGGAATTACTGTGGACCCTATATCAACTCCTGAAGGAAGGACAAACACAGTGCGTCCTTCGTTAAAGATTTGAATTGCCTTTGACTTTGTTACTTCTATCATGGCGGTACTTTTTAAAATGTTTTTCTTTTCCACTCATTTACTCACCCAACCCGAAAAAAAAATTACGCTCGAAAGGATCTGTCAAG